>CALCNS010000379.1 GCA_937897315.1 uncultured Bacillota bacterium | reverse complement strand
CGTGGCCCGAGGGGTGGCAGAGTGAAGTAGGGGGGCGGGGAGAGCAGCTTTCGGGCGGGCAACGGCAGCGACTGATGTTGGCGCGGTTGTTGGCACGAGATGCGGCGGTGTATGTGGTGGACGATAGCATTAGTGCGCTGGATGAGGCCACCCAAGTGCAGGTGGTGTCGCGGTTGAAGACGTTTCTGCAGCAAAAACAAAGTGCTGCCGTCGTTGCAACCAACGCCGACAGCATGCTCCCCTTCGCCGACCACATTTACCACTTAGGGGACAGTCCCCTAAGTGGTAAATAGGAAGATAATTATTTATACTGAGTGTAGATGCGATTTGAAATGACGAGAGCGGTTTCGCGGGAGGAGTTACGCAAGGGAGCCATGACGATGTGATCGATGCCTTCCCCCATAATGATTCCAATTTTATACATGAGCTGCAGCGGGGCTTTGGCATACTCGCTAATGAACCCTTCATCGGCAAAAAGTACATAGTCCATGGTCACGACCGGCGAAATCTGCAGCGCGTTCAGCAATCGGTAATACATCGTCGCCATTTCTTGGCGGGTAATCAAGCCAAAGGGGTCGAACAATCCCCCTCCGCGACCGGTAACAATGCCCAATTGCGCTGCTTTTTGCACGTGTAAGAGGTCGATATCGGAAAACGGATTGACTTGGGGCAGCGGTGCTTCCCGCCCGGCCAGTGCTTCATACAAGCGAACCACCAACTCGGCAAATTCCTCTCGACGAATGTTGTTTTGGTAAAAGGAAAAGAGATGGGATTCGGGCAGCCAGCTCGTGCGGGCAGCATCAATATGAGATGCCGCCCAATTGGCCGGTTGGCTATGGTCTTCCACGGGAGGTTGACCGGTACCACTGGAGTGTTGTTCCGCCAGCTGGGGAACCCCGACTGCAGTTCCGGTGTTCTCTATACTGCCAAGGAGAACCAGCTCGCCACTCATGACCTCGATACCGCCATTGCGACTGACAAAAGGACCCTGGACGGTGACCACGGCTTGATTCTCTACTCGCAAGTAGGCTTGGGGTTCTAAGGTTAAGGAGTCTAGTGGTACCGATTCGTACAACCTCACCTGAGCTTCGCTTTTTAAGGTTGCTTGGCCTCCTATGCTTTGCAATCCTCCGTTATACGTATAGGTGCCATGATTTTGGAAGGTCTGATGCACAACGATACCCCCTTGGCGCTCTACACGCAGGGAAGAACCTTGGGCGATGGTGAGCTGGTCTAATACCAGTACGAAATTTTCAAGAACCGCCGCACCGGTCAATATCTGGTTTTCAATGACCCCGTAATTGTAGACATGGGGACCCATGGAACGCTTGACGATCTTGTCGTCGAGTCGGGTTCCTTGAGATACGACGATGCCATCTTCGTGAAATACGCTATAGAAGTTTCCGTTAATGGTGCCACCACGCAGGTAAGCTAAGCCGCCGGTCATGCGCATGCCGGAGCCAATGACGCCTTGTAAGGTGCCGCCGTTCATATAAAAGATGCTTTGGTTATTGGCTTGCTCGAAGCCGTACGTACCACCGATGAGAGAACCGGGACCTTCCAAAGTGAAGGAGCGATTGTAGCGTGCTTCGAGAGGCACACCTTCGGGGTCGCCAATGCCACCGATGTGATGGTATTGGAGCGTGTAGCCGTTGAGGTTTAGGGTGTAGTGACCTTCGCCGAGTGAGATACCGATGTCGGTGTCTTGTGCCTGAGAAGTTGAAATGGAGATATCGGCTAGGAGTTTCACTTTGGCACCGGCCGGATTGGTGAGAGCCGCTTTCAGCTGGGAGAAGGTGGCGACTTCAACATAGTCGGAAGCTGCATTGGCTGGTTCTGCTGAAACGGCGAGGGCAAAAAGCATAAGGGTTACTAGTCCAATCCATTGAATGATTTTTCGCATTGAATATACCTCCCATCTATTATAGTTAGATTCCACAAAATACAACGATTCACCTTGTAGAAAATTTACCACTTAGGGGACTGTCCCCTAAGTGGTAAATGACCCATTAGGAGGAAAAATGATTCAAGATTTTGTAAAAAGCCATTGGTATGCCAATATGTATGAGCAGTTTGTGACCGAAACCAGCGATGTAGAGTGCTTATTACGACTGCTCGGGCCAACGCCTAAGAATGTTTTGGAGGTCTGCTGCGGTAGTGGACGTGTACTGGTGCCTATCGCGATGGCCGGTCATCATGCCACGGGATTCGACCTCGATGCTGAAATGCTCGCTTATTTGCCAGCCAAAGTGAATCGAGTGAAACAGCATACCCCCCACATAGACATTCACTGGAGTGAAAAAGACTTATTTCAGGGAGACTGGGGCGGCCCATACGATGCTATTATTCTGGCTGGTAATATTATGCTCAATATCATCACCGAAGGCGATTACGACGCCGCTCAACGCCGCATGCTGGCACTGGCCTCACAACACGTGCAGCCCCAAGGCCATCTGATTTTACACTTCGACTGCTTCGCACACCCCGAAGAGGTTTTTAGCTCACAACGCGAGCGTCTCATTTTTGAAGGCACCGATGATCGCGGCGTGTATGGGCGCTACCTGATTTGCAGCGGACGCTACGACCCTCAGACGCAAATGGCACGCGGCAGCAATCGAACCGAACTCACCTTGCCCGACGGCTCGAAGCGGGTTTGTTACGGCTCTTTCGCCAAACACATCCCCACTCTTGCACAAGTTCACGATTGGTTGCAGGAAAATGATTGTGTTGTTGTCGAAGAATATGGCGATGATTATG
>CALCNS010000378.1 GCA_937897315.1 uncultured Bacillota bacterium | reverse complement strand
GGCATACGAGATTCCGAAACGTGACTGGAGTTCAGACTGTGCTCTTCCGATCTAGGCGATGAGCATCAACAGCATTAAGACCAACACTGTGCCAATCGATCCCAAGATGGGGGTTACCATTTGAATCAACGCACTGCCAAACCATCCTCCGGCTTGACGAAACACGGATTCCAAACTAATATCCTGCTTCAACAATCGAAAAGTCAAAGCAACTGCCATACTGATGATAGCGTTGAGTAAAAAAACACCTACGATACGACCAGTGCGCCAAGGGAATTTCCTTACTAGCAAAAGATTGATACAGACATAGAAAAGTGCCATTAAGGGGACCAGTGCAGTACTTCCGAACAAGTATCTTAATTGATCCGCAATATACGCACCAACCAGCCCGGTTCTGTCTGTGAAGAGACTGACTCCAATGTACAACAAGAAAAAAACACCTACCAAAGGTACCAACCAATGAAGGGTATGGGTAACTCCCTCATTTTTCACCTCTCGAGTCTCGGTTTTCTTTGCTCGTGTTTTCCGATTCGTCGCCAATACAGTCACCTCTTTTTTATTTCTATGTTCATAGACAAAATATTATACCATATTTGTCTTCTTCTATCAAGCGATCCCCTTGGAACCCAATCACATTAGAAGAGCCGTCCTCAAGGACGGCTCTTCGTTAGACCACCAAGATGACAGGCAAAACCATAGGTCTGCGCCTAGTCTTCTCGTACAATTGCTTGGAAACGACATCTTTGACCATGTTTCTGAAGTTCGCAGGATCATAATGATCAAAATCCTGAGATACTACGAGCTCATTTATTTTGGTGGTTACTTCCTGAACCAATTGTTCGGATTCTTTCACATAGACGAAACCCCTTGAAACAATCTGTGGTTCGGAAGCCAAACGTTTGGTCTTTCGGCGAATCGTTAATGCTAAAATGACCACACCATCTTGCGAGAGAACCTTCCTGTCCTTCAAGACGACATTACCAATGTCGCCAACTCCTAACCCATCGACCATTACTTTACCAGCAGCAACCTGCATCACGACGGAGGCTAAGTCTTTACCGAGCTCCAAAACATCCCCATTATCTAAAACAAACACATGATTCTCATCCCAACCTAAGCGAAATGCCAATGATTTCACCTGAATCAAATGACGCATTTCACCATGAACTGGAATGACATACCTAGGCTTGGTCAATGACAACAAGAGTTTTAATTCATCTTGTCCAGCATGAGAACTGATGAGACCACGGGATATCATCTCATGTACCTGTTCCGCTCCTTGGCGATACATCATATCGATGGTTCTGATCAAGGTTTTTTCAGTCCCAGCATGATATGATCCCGTCAAGATGACTGTATCGTCTTTTTCTAGTTGAAAACGATGACCACTTTCTCCACTCAAGGGACCCAGATAAGGTTGTCCCGGTACAGAAGCTAAAAGAATGACCCCAGGTTTGTTATCTTGATTTGGCTTTTTCCGTCTATTGTTACCCCCAATGTTGCGTCGGCTGTAATTCAAAGCCCCGGCACTTTCGGCTCGCTCCATGACAGTTAACAATTGCTCTGTGGGTATGGAGACTCTACGACCTAACTCTTCAGCAATATTCAATACTTGCTGTACACGAACAAGGTCGGTCACGTATAAATGCACCACAACTCTGCCTTTTGCATGCTGTATCACCTGAGTAAGTTGGTCTCCTACTTCACGTTCGGAACGGGTACTCCCCTTTTGCTCCGCATTTGCGGAATCCATCATCAGTGCAAAGACTCCCTCTCGACCCAACGCAGCTAATCTGTCCAAATTGGAGTTCATGCTCTCATAAGGAGTGTAATCGACTTTAAAATCGCCGGTATGGATAATCCATCCGGATTTTGTTGAAATGGCGACACCAGTTGCTCCAAAAACATCGTGATACATGTGGATAAGCTCACAGGTCAATTGTCCTAGTTGAAACGGAGTACCGGGTTCAATGGTCGTCATTTGCACCGGTTCAAAGTAATCGTATTCATTCAGATAAAATCGTGCCATAGCTAGAGTAAGCTTTGAACCATAGATAGGTATGTTGATTTGCTCCAGCAAATATGGAAGTCCACCCATATGAGGTTCGTGACCATGTGTTAAAATCAATCCACGAATTTTGTCCTGATTTTCTAACAAGATACTGAAATCAGGGATGACAACATCAATGCCCAGCATACCGTCCTCCGGCATAGCAGACCCGGCGTCCAAAATCACCCAGTCGTCATCCACAACGACGATGACCATATTTTTTCCGAACTCACCAAGCCCACCCAAGGGAATCAATTGTATCTTTTGTTCTTGTTTCATATCTACCATCCTTTGATTTCATACAGTATCATTTCTAGCTTCGATGTCGATTCATCTTTATTATATTCCATATCAGAATCGTGTTGTCCTTCAAAAACAGCAACCTCTTGTCGAGGTTGCTGCTCTATTGTTATGAAAGCTCAGCTGTTTCTACAAAGGTCAACGAGGCATATTCATGAATATCAAGTACGATTTGCTTAAAGATGGCTACGGCACCGACCGCGTCATTTAAGTCCATCACTTCTACCGGTGAGTGAGAATATCTTCTGGGGATGGTTAATGCTCCTGCGACAATACCATTCCCAACTAAATGGATTGCTGCCGCATCCGTGTTTCCACCAATAAAGACAGTCTTTTGATAAGGGGCTCCCGATCTCTCACACGACTGCATCAGGATATGTTTCATGATTGGATTCAATAACATTCCTCGTGCTCCACCTCCACTCAATACTTGAATGGCAGGGCCTTTTCCAATCGATACTGGTAGTTCTTTGATAAAGTTTACATCTGGGGTGTCTCCGGCAGGCATGGTATCTAGCGCCACTGCAAAGTCCGGCATGATCCGATGACTCACCATTTGCGCCCCACGCAAGCCCACTTCTTCTTGTACCGTGATGACTCCGTATAATGTTC
>CALCNS010000377.1 GCA_937897315.1 uncultured Bacillota bacterium | reverse complement strand
ATTGCGACCCAATCTCCTTCACGACGTACTTCTAGTATGGATAATCCGGCTTCTTCCGTGGCCTTCACCAAATCCTCTTCTCGTGTGGTAATAATCCCACTTGCGATGAAAAGCCCTTGAGATACTAAGAGTGGTTCAATGTTAGGAAGCAATCGCAATATCGCATCGGCTACGATGTTGGCCGTTACCACTCGAACCGGTTCTTGAATTTGCTCCACCAAATCACCATGAATCACACGAACCTTCTCCGCAAGGCCATTTAGTTTTAAGTTTTCTATAGTACTATGCACGGCCAATTCGTCTATATCTACCGCAGATAGGACTCCTGCTCCTAACTTGGCTGCAGCAATGGTTAAGATTCCGGAACCACACCCCACATCGAGGAACGAATCCCCCGGTTTCAGGTAGTCTTCCAAAAACCGTAAACACAATTGCGTGGTAGGGTGGCTCCCCGTGCCGAAAGCCAAACCAGGGTCTAGTGCAATTTCTAGGTCCTGAGGTTGAAGGTTCATCTCTTCCCATATCGGTCGTATCAATAAGCGTTTACCCACTCGTATCGGCTTATAATAGGCTTTCCAAGCGGTTGCCCATTCTCCATCCTCAACAATCTCGCTAAGAATCGTACAACTGCCTGCAAGGATACCATAGCTAGAGAGCTTTTGCACCTCTGCCTTAATCTGCTGAAAGGCATCGGCAAACCAAGCATTGCGCTGAAGCCATGCCTTTACAATGATCTCTCCGAATCGGTCTACGCCTTCGGGAATTTCCACATAGTCCCAATCCCCCGGCTGTTCGCTCCGCTCAAATAACAATGCGGGATCCTCCATGGCCACACCAATGGCACCCGCATCCATAAGGATGGCACAAGTCGCTTCCACTGCTTCTCGATGCACGGACACACTGATTTCTATCCACTCCATAGGTTATTCCCTTCTTTCGTACGCCAAGAAAGGCTGCGAACTTTTGCGCAGCCTCCATGTTTATTTAAGAATGTCTTTCATCTTATCGAAAAAGCCCTTACCACCTTTGGCCGTATCGTCATCACCCATAGCAATGGCAAATTGTATCATAGCTTCTCTTTGTTTGTCGGTTAGCTTTTTGGGTATTTCCACTTTGACCTGAACCTGTTCGTCACCGCGTCCATAACCACTTAAGGAAGGGAAACCCTTTCCTTTCATACGGAAGGTAACACCTGATTCAGTCCCCTCAGGAATCTTCAGGGTCGCCGTACCTTCCATGGTTGGCACTTTGATTTCACCACCCAAGACCGCTTGCGAGTAACTGATGGTGGACTCGACAAGAATATCATCCCCTTGACGGGAGAATTGCTTGTGGGGTTGAACTCCAATTACCACATACAAATCCCCATTGGGGCCGTTTCTCTCACCGGGTTCTCCTTCACCGTTCAAGCGTAACCGCCTGCCGTGCTCAATTCCAGCAGGGACTTTCACTTTTACGGGACGACGACGTCGTACTTTTCCGCTACCCTTACAAGTAGTACAGGGCTCTGTGATGATTTTCCCGCTCCCACCACAATGGCTGCAAGTACGCACGCTCATCATGTTACCCAACATGGTTCTCTGAACCGTTTGCACTTGTCCACTGCCTTTACAGACCGGGCAAGTTTCCACCTTGGTACCGGGTTTTGCTCCATCGCCACCACAGGTTTGACAATTCTCATCTCGGTGAACTTGGATTTCCTTCTCGACCCCGAAATAACTTTCATCGAAAGTTATATTTAAGTTCACACGAAGATCATTTCCTTTTACAGGGCCATTACGTTGTTGTCCACCCATGCCGCCCATGCCACCAGAAAAGAAGGTTTCAAAAATGTCACTGATATCTCCGAAGCCACTACCGCCAAATCCACCTTGGCCATAACCGCCACCCATACCTTGATCTTGATTAAAGGCGTCATGACCATATTGATCGTACATGGCCCGCTTTTGACCATCGGAAAGAATGTCGTATGCTTCCTTGACCTCTTTAAATGTTCCTGCCGCTGCCGCATCATCCGGCTGAGCAGCCGGGTGCAAGACCCGCGACAGTTTGCGCTAGGCAGTCTTAATAGCCGCCTCATCC
>CALCNS010000376.1 GCA_937897315.1 uncultured Bacillota bacterium | reverse complement strand
AAACAAACTAATTACCGATATGACCATCGTGTTTTTAGCATCCCCAGTCGCCCTTAGGCACTGAGGCAACACAAATGCCGCGCCATAAATAAAGGGTTGAGCCAACGAGATAATGGTTAAAATCCTCTTTGCCAACCCTGCACTGACTGCTGAAGGTGCATAGAAAGAGATTAAGGTATTCAGGAATAGAAGGTAAGGAACGAGCATCATTGCCTGAATGACAGCCGTATATAACAGAAGTTTTCTCATCCAGTTTTTTGCACTTCTGAATTTCTTCGCGCCATATGCTTGACCCACCATGGTTACAGCGGCCACTTGCATGGCGTTTCCTACAAGCCAAAGGTACCCTCCTGCCGAATTCGCTATGGCATGGGCTTGCATAGCTTGTGTTCCCATACCCGAAAGAAACACAGAAACCAACACTTTTGCTCCCTGAAAGATGAGGGAGTCAATCCCGGAAGGCACGCCAATATTTAATACGGGGCGGATAAGAGCCCAATCTACGCGTAAGCGAATTTTGGGTAAGACAAGAGGACCGGATTGTTTGCGGCGAACATGATAAAACATGAACAAACCACTCACTACCCGTGCAGATAGAACAGCGACAGAAACCGCATAGACTTCTAAATGGAAGACAAAAATCAATAAGGCTGCGACACTCACATTAACCAAATTCGATAACAAAGCCGCTGTCATTGGTGTTTTGGAATCACCGGATGCTCGAGTCGTGCCGGCACAAACGCTAAACAGACCTAAGAAGAGATAGCTAACCGCCGAAAAGCGCATGTAAATCTCGCCGACCTGTAAAACATTCTCAGCTGCATTTCCATACAGTAAATCTAAAATCGGTCGTGCCAAAACAAAAGTCAACCCACCCATAAAAGCGGCTAATCCAACCACTAAGACCATGGATTGAGCAGCGGTTTCTCCGGCTTGACGTGTTCTTCCGGCTCCAATGTGTTGGGCCACCATGACTGTGGCACCGGCAGCCAATGCATTGAAAAAAATGATAATCATTTGATTAATCGTGTCGACAAGATTGACACCTGCTACGGCGTAGTCACCAACATTGGATACCAAAATCGTTGAAACCATACCGACTAAAATGGTCAACGCTTGTTCGACCATAATAGGCCAAAACAAACGAAGTAGCTTCTTGTTGTCGGTATTCTGCAAAAATTGCTGAAACATGGTATCCCCCTTCGTTACTCGATTATTTCGTTAACTGAAGCATAACATGAAGATTTCATGGTGGCAATAGAACAATACTAAGATATCTCTATGCTTTTTGTCTTATTTCGAAGATTAGACTGCGGCAATTTACCAAACACAGGAAGATGTGATATACTGAATTGCATTTGTGAAATTCTGCTCCAAGAAGGTGGTGATGTACGGATGAAAATGGTAAAAGACAGGGATTTCTATCTACTCTTGTTGTCTATTTCGTTACCGATTGCTCTACAAAATATGGTGAGTCAAGGAGTGTCTCTCATAGGTACACTCATGTTAGGTCAATTGGGCAGTACCCAAATTGCTGCTTCTTCCTTAGGGAATCAGCCACTATTTATCTTTACCCTTCTGACCATTGGTTTGGCTGCCGGCGGGTCGGTTTTAACGGCTCAATATTGGGGTAAGGGCGATACCGGCGCAATTCGGCGACTGACTGCAATAGTTTTACGTTATAGTATCTTAGCTTCTTTGCTGTTTGCTGCTCTCGTAGGTTTCTTCCCTAAAGTTGTCATGGGGTTTTTTACCTCTGATCCGGAAGTGCTTGCAGAAGGAGCATTATATTTACGAATTACCGCTTTGGCCTATCCTTTTTATGGCATCACCAATACAACCTTGGCTATTTTACGTAGTGTTGAACGAGTGTGGATGAGTTTCTGGATCACTCTCGTTTCTCTACTCACCACTACTTTTATGAACTGGGTTCTCATTTTCGGTCGTTTTGGTCTACCTGCGATGGGGATATCCGGAGCTGCTTGGGCACAAGTGATAGCCAGAGTGGTTAGCTTTTTAGCTGTCTTACTATATATGGGGTTTCATGAGGATCGCATACGAATCCGCCTTCGTGATTTTTTTGTACATGATCCCGTTTTGCAGGGCGACTTCCTAAGAAATGCCAGCCCAGTCATTTTGAATGAATTCATGTGGGGGTTTGGTTCATCCGCCCAAGCTATGATTTTGGGTCATTTGGGTAAACAAGCTACTACTGCTCATAGTATTTCTTCGGCACTCATGCAAATGGCTATGGTATTCATTTATGGTGTGACTAGCGCATCTTCTGTTGTTATGGGTAAAACGCTGGGAGCAAATCGTATGGATAATGTGCGCCCCTATGTTAACACATTAATGATTTTGTCCGCGTTTATTGGCTTAACCGCTGCCGGTTTTATTTTGCTAACGAAGGGCTTTTTTATTGAATGGTATCAGATTGATGCGGCTACGAAGGCTTTAACCCACCAGTTTATGTATATTGCTGCTGCGGTAGCCATGATGCAATGTCTGTATTCTCCGGTCAGTTTGGGTGCTTTACGTGCCGGTGGCGATACAAAATTCGTTTTATTCTTAGACGTATTCTTTTTGTGGGTTCTAGCCTTGCCACTAGGCTTTATGGCTGCTCAAGTCTGGCAGTTCGCGTTTACACCCGTTTATTTGCTTTTGAAGTTTGATGAACCCCTGAAAGTGTTGCTTGCGTATTGGCGTGCTGGAGGAGATCGTTGGATACGCAATCTGACGCGGGAGATTCCCGTTAACGGGGAGGTGTAATCGTGCCTCTACTGGACGGCGTAAAATTCAAAGGATTATCCAAAAACTTGAGTTCTTATCCTTTCAATGTACCTGTGATTCAACATTTTACGGAGTTAATTTTTCAATCTCAAGTCTGCTTTTTTGTGGGCGAGAACGGAAGCGGTAAATCCACTTTGCTGGAAGGACTTGCAGCTAAACTAAACCTCCCTACCATTGGAACACATTCCATACAAAGTGACCCAAGTTTAGAATCTGCTAGGCATTTAGCTACCCACTTACAATTACTATGGAAGAAAGCGGTGCGTCAAGGATTCTTTTTGCGAGCAGAGGACTTTTTCGGATTTGTCCAACGTCTCAGTCGCATGCAGAAAGAGTTGGCCGAGGAAGAAGCATCTCTGAAACAAGAAATGCAAGAATTGGGCTCTTCAGATTACGGAATTCAGTTGGCCACGGGATCTTTGCGCGGAAACCGAGATGCGATTAGTCAGCGATATGGAGAAAACCCCGACGCCCGTTCTCATGGTGAAAGTTACTTGCAACTCTTTTCGTCGCGTATTCAGCGCAACAGTATTTATCTCATGGATGAACCGGAAGCCGCTCTTTCCCCCATGCGCCAACTCGCTTTTTTAGATTTGTTGTTACAAGGGGAAGAACAAGGAAACCAATTCATCATTGCTACACATTCTCCCATTTTGTTAGCATACCCGGGAGCTCAAATCTTCTCGTTCGAACAGGGTTCTGTAAAAGAAACCCAATATGATGAATTGGAGCATGTTCAATTCACTAGGATGTTTTTAAACAATCCACACGCTTTTTTACATCATCTGAAACCCAAACAATAAAGGGAGTCTTAACATGAAAAAATTCGCCAAACGATATTTCTTTGATGCTATGAGTGCTATGGCATTGGGCTTGTTCTCTTCATTGATTATTGGATTGATCATTTCTCAATTGGCAAAGCTACCTGGATTGGCTCTCTTAGCACCGGTTGGAAGTGCTTTGTCTGCCTCGTCCCCTGTGACAGGTTGCGCGATTGGGGTAGCCATCGCTTGGAGCCTGAAGGTAAAACCCTTAGTTTTATTTTCCGGAGCGGCAGTAGGGGCCATCGGATACTCCGCCGGAGGGCCGGTTGGAGCGTATCTGGCCGCTGTTGTCGGTAGTGAAGCTGGTCAGTTGATTGCAGGAAAGACTCCCGCCGATATTGTTTTGGTTCC
>CALCNS010000375.1 GCA_937897315.1 uncultured Bacillota bacterium | reverse complement strand
AATTTTTAAAAATTCCTTCTTCCACCATGGTGGTTCGTTGAGCGGGTACGCCTTCATCGTCATAATAAAAACTGCCCAATCCCCCCGGTAAGGTCGCATCTGCAGTGATGGTTACTTTCGGTGAACCGAAACGAAACTGCTTTCCAAATAAATCGGGAGTTAGAAAACTCTTTCCGGCGTAGGTATCTTCTGAACCCAAAACGCGGTCCAGTTCTATGGGATGCCCACAGGATTCATGCACCTGTAAACGTGCAATGCTGCTATCGAGAATGAGGGAATCTACTCCTGCCGGGCAAGAATCAGCCGTTAATAAGCTCTTGGCTTCTTCTGCCATTTCGCCGGCTCGTTTCAGCAATGACATGCCTTCCAATGCTTCAAATCCTGCTGTTTTGTTCATATTAAAGGATCGTCGCTGAACATCTCCATGACCTCTGGCCATACAATCGATACCACCACCGGTAATATGCAATTTCTGCTCAATCCAAGCCCCTTCACTACTGGCAAATACTTTTTCTTCCCGACTCATAAAAATAGAGCCCCCAGTAACTTTCACTTCAGGGATTTGAATCATGGCTTCGTGGCATTCTTTCAGCAAGTTTGACAAGTCTTCCAGCGGCATGCGGAACGGGTCTTTACGAACCGTTGTTTCTTTGCAATCGTTGACCGGTGTAACCGGAGATAATTCGACATCTTTTAATTTGCAACGGGCACTGGCTTTGCCAATGCTAATCGCACGTTCGACCATAATCTTATAATCCTCGTAGCGTTTAGAAGGAGTAGAGGAAAAACCCCATCCGCCGTCGATGAGAACTCGGCATCCTATACCCGCATCGTGCCCTACCGAAACACTCTCGATTTGACCGTTGCGCATGACAATGGGTTGACTCATTTGTGATGTGGTTCGGATATCGGCATAACTGACACCCAATCGCAAGGCATAGGCGATGAGTTCCTGTATATGTTCTTGCATAGAAACCCTCCCTTCCATATGACGTTTTCTCTTCGTCTTGAATGTTGAAAATTCCTTCTCTTATCGAAAGGTTTTTTCGTTATTAGCAGGAATTTGCACGAAGAACTCGAAGTGTATAGCACTAAGAAAACATGGAGGAGGACTACATATGGCTTTAGTGATTAAGAGTGCAAACTTATGGGATGGAACCGGTGCAAGCGTGCAAACAAACATGAGCATCGTAATGAAAAACGGAAAATTTACCAAGATTGCTCCTTGCCCGGAAGTGATACCGATAGAAGGAGACCAAGTGATTGATGTCGGTGGTCGTTTTGTCATGCCTGGGATGATTGATAGCCACGTACATATATGCATGACCGGTGATCCGAAAGACTTGGCAGAGAGCCAAAATGCTACTGATTCTTATACTGCTTTGGTCGGAGCAGACTTAATTCGTAAAGATCTGGAAGCCGGTTTTACGACCGTTCGAAACATGGGAACCAAGAATTTTATTGATCAAAGTGTACAAAAAGCCTGGAAAGAAGGCAAAATCAAGGGGGCTCGCATCATTACCAGCGGTCCTTGCATTACCATGACCGGTGGACATGGATGGATGGGTGGTTTGCAATCCGATGGCGAAGATGAGTGTCGCAAGAATGCCCGTCTGTTGCTTCGCAACGGGGTTGAAGTTGTAAAAATTATGGCTACCGGCGGGGTGATGACCCCCGGTGTG
>CALCNS010000374.1 GCA_937897315.1 uncultured Bacillota bacterium | reverse complement strand
CAAAGAAAGAATGCTGGACAGCAAGTAACCACTGATCGATAAAACGAATTTTCATTTGATAGCTTGGGATACCATAGACCATCTCAACAAACTCTCGATGAAACAACGAATCTATATCAAAGAGGTTCACCATACCATTTGTAATCTCCGAGATAGGCAGTTTAGTAAGCACACTGATACCGGCAGGCAAAAAACGAACACCAAGCATCTCAGATATCCCATTTTCTGGAACAAACAGAAATGATGAAGTCATGGTACCATGTAGGATTGGCTCAGAGTAAATGGATTTCGTAGTACTATCCCCACCAAAGCGAAAGATAACATCTACACATCCATCCGGAATAATTCTCGATCCCAACACAGTGGATTTATCGATCTTGCTTATCCAGTAGCAATCGACAAGATGGCCTAAGGAGGTAGATGGTTTGTACTCTTTGTAAAACATGGAGTAAAGGTACAGACCTTTTAAAAAAAATGCCAAGTCAGATCCTTCTCTGACTTGGCATAGGTTTAAGTTCTACCGTGACCAAGAAAAGTGATAAATACCAGATTAATAATGTATCACCGAAATATGCAATTAATAAAACCAACGAGGTCAAGAGCTATACAAGTAGCTAATAATAAGAATATGTTTTGAAACACTAAAATGATTTTTTCTTAAACAAACAAAGCCTCCATGGGTTTCGTCCCTCCACCCATGGTTGGCTTTGTTTTCCCGTCCCTTTCTGCTCAAAACATTGCTATAATTATTTGAACTAGGGAACCAGAGAGAGACGGAACCCAAGGCTGATGATACTTAAGTCAGGCTTGAAGCAGACACGACCCACAACTCGACAACCCGACAAACAGTCGTTCCAGCTACCGCCTCGAATCACGCGATACGAGCCGGAGGCAGGTCCAGTAGGATTCACCTGGTCATTAGCAGAATAATAACCATACCAATCATTACACCACTCCCATACATTTCCACTCATATCATAAAGACCCAGGACATTCGGCAATTTAGTAGCTACTTCATGCGCTTGATCTCCAGAATTAGTAGAATAAGAATCATACCATGCATAATTACCCACCGAGGACTCCACATCCGTCCCAGCATATTTTGTTCTATTCGCAGAACCACCTCCGGCGGCATACTCCCATTCTGCCTCCGTTGGTAGGCGATATTTCTTCCCTGTTAATCGGTTCAGCTTTATTATAAACTCCTGCACATCATCCCAACTTACAGTCTCAACCGGTAAATTATCTCCAGTAAAATAACTTGGATTATTACCCATCACCGCTTTCCATAATGCTTGCGTTACCTCTGTCTTGCCCATATAGAAATCACTTAAAGTGACCCGATGTATTGGCATTTCAACAGTATCGCCATCATTACTTCCCATCATAAAAGAACCACCTTTAACTGCAACCATTTCAAAGCTCACCCCATTAACGGTCTCCTTAAATGTTTTAAACTCAACAGGCACTGTTGGCGTGTCCTCTTCACTATCGTTAGACTTACCACAACCATTAATAGACAATAAACCAAGTATCAATAAACCGATACCCATGTAATTTTTCAGCTGTTTGTACATTTTAGTAGATTTAAAGTTGTTGTTTCAATATGTTGGAAGCCTACAAAAACATAAACTTAGTTTTTTTTTCTATCACAGTCACCCTGGGGTTCGTGCCTCCACCCATGGTTGGCTTTGCTTTCCCAACCCTTTCTGCTCAAAACATGACTTAGATTTTTGAACTAGGGAACCAGAGAAAGACGGAAA
>CALCNS010000373.1 GCA_937897315.1 uncultured Bacillota bacterium | reverse complement strand
CATTGACGCTACTCAAATAAACTTGGGATTGTCTGGCTGGTAAAAGGGCTGCACTGGTTTGTTCCCAATGCCAAAGCACACAGTTTTTGGCACGAAGTTTATTACTTAAGTCCATTTGTTTCAGAGTCATGGAGCCACCGAAAGCAACCGTCTTACCTTGAATTTGTTCGGTCAAGTAGGCTGATGCTTCTTCTTTGTTAGCAAAGAAACTGGTTTTATAACCCTTCTTCACCAAATTCTCTTGTAATTTTTGCCATGCAACCATGTTTAATTGACCTCCTTTTTACCAACTGGTAATGGTACCGTCCGTCCGCATCTCGGTGCCACCACAGAGGGTACCGTTAGGCATACGCCAAATGATCTGGCCTCGGCCAAAGCCACCGCTGGTCACCTTAGGCACAATATTATGACCTTTTCGGGTCAGGGATTGTTGAATATGGATACCCATGCTCTGCTCGACTTCTATGGTCTTCTCACCCGTCCATTGGAAACGCGGGGCATCGAGAGCATCTTGCGGATTCATACCATAATCAATGGTATTGACCAAAACCTGCATATGTCCTTGCGGTTGCATAAAACCACCCATAACGCCGAAAGGACCGACCGGTTGGCCATCTTTCATTAAGAAACCGGGAATAATGGTGTGATACGGCTTCTTACCAGGAGCATACACATTGTCATGGGCTTCATCCAAAGTGAAGTTGTTACCGCGATTGTTCAAGGAAATTCCGGTACCGGGCACGACCACGCCGGAGCCAAAGCCGGCATAGTTGGACTGGATATAAGAAATCATATTGCCTTCGCCGTCGGCAGCGCAAAGATAAATGGTTCCACCACAGTGGGGATCTCCGGCTTCCGGCATAATGGCCTTGTCGCCAATGAGAGCACGGCGCTTAGCAGAATACTCTTCTGATAAGAGCTCTTCTACCGTCACGGTCATGTCTTTCGGGTCGGTGACATATTTCTTGGCATCGACAAAGGCTAATTTCAAGGATTCCATCATTTTATGATATGTATCGGGATGTTCACGGCCCTTTAATTCAAAACCCTTTAGAATGTTTAAGGCCATTAGGGCAGTGATACCGTGTCCGTTTGGTGGAATCTCATAAACATCGTAGCCTTTGTAATTGCAGGAAATCGGTTCTACCCATTCCGGTTGATACTGAGCTAAGTCTTCCAAGGTCATCTTACCCCCGGTTGCTTTGGCGAAGGCAACGATTTTCTTGGCTAAATCACCACGATAAAACGATTCGGCATTGGTTTCGCCTATTTCGGTCAATGTGCGAGCATGATCCGGTAAAGTAGCGATATCGCCGGGGCCAAAGGGTTTGCCGCTGGGAGCAAAGGTTGAGAACCAGCCTTCAAACTCTTCGCCTTTTAAGGCTTTCTGATACATAGCATGCGCACTCTGCCAAGCCGAACCTACCGTAGGTGCCACAGCAAACCCTTGAGAAGCATATCGTACAGCCGGTTTCACCAATTGACTTAAAGGAAGTTTGCCAAAGCGATTTGCTAAGGCAGCCCAAGCTGCCGGAGCACCGGGCACGTTGACCACCGGCCATCCATATTTAGGCATTTCACTGTGCTTAGCTTTTAAGTCGGCTAAGGTTTGTGCCATGACAGAAGGACCGCTGGCGTTGATTCCGTAAAGTTTTCCTTGGGTCCAGAGAATCGCAAAAGCATCTGCTCCAATGCCATTGGAACAGGGTTCACAAACCGTTTGGGTTACAGCAGCAGCAATGGCCGCATCAATGGCGTTGCCGCCCTGCATCATCACTTCTAAACCGGCTTGAGCAGATTGCGGTGTGGAGGAGGCAACCATCCCGTTTTTGGCAAAGACGACCTGCCGACGAGAAGGATAGTGATATAACAAGGGGTTCATGAAACGATCACTCCTTTGATGTTTGTTGAAGTTCAATCTTCTGAGAAAATATTTCGCCATCCTTAACAATTTCCCTGCATTTTTTCGCAAGAAGATACAGGAGGATTTTAAACCTTTGGCGAATACAATAAGCAGCATAAAGATGTTCAAAGAAGCAAATTCATGTGCAGAAGAGGTGGATAGATGATCTACGAATCGAAACTTTTAACACCGATTGGTGAATTATTACTGCAAAGCGACGAAGAGGCCCTCATCGGTGTTTATTTCCCCGGCGAAACCTCTACCACTCCTTTTTTACCTGCTAAGTTACTCCCCGATTTGCAACTTCCTCCAGTTTTGCAACAAACCAAGCGAGAGTTACAGGGATACTTTGCGGGGACAATCAAAGAATTTTCGGTACCCCTCACCTACCATGGCACGGAGTTTCAAATGCAGGCATGGGAAGCGCTGCGAAAGATTCCCTTTGGAGAGGTGCGAACCTACCAGCAGCAAGCGACCTTAATTGGAAATCCTAAAGCCTTACGAGCGGTGGGAGGAGCGAACCACGCAAACCGGATCAGCATCATTATCCCCTGCCACCGGGTGATTGGTAAAAATGGCAAACTGGTGGGTTTTGGCGGTGGACTCTGGCGCAAAGAATGGCTTTTGCAGCATGAAATGAAGTATAGGTAAAATAAATAGAGGGGCTGTAGCACAACGAAAAAGTGCATCAATTCCAAAAGGCACCCAGATAAAA
>CALCNS010000372.1 GCA_937897315.1 uncultured Bacillota bacterium | reverse complement strand
CATTAATAAAGTGGAGATCAAGTTCAGACACTCCTTTCGTCCATGTAAAACCGATATGCTCTAAGGTTTCGATGAAATCCTGAGGGGGATCAGCAGTAAATTCCAACCATATACCAGTCACCGGATGCCGAAAACCAAAACGGTATGCGTGCAATGCTTGTCCTAGCAATGAGTAATCGTTTGGTCTCGTCCCATAAAGAAGATCTCCTACAACCGGGTGATTACAATAGGCCATGTGAACTCGTATTTGATGGGTTCGACCGCTATGCAACTGGACTTTTAGTAAGTCCATGTGCTGAAAGGACAGCAACACCTCATAGTCACTCCGTGCTTCTTTCCCACCAAGAACCACTGCCATTTTTTGACGATTCTTTGGATGTCTACCAATTGGAGCATCGATAAAGCCTTTGGAAACCGCCCAGTGACCCCAAGTCAACGCTACATACATCCGCTTCGCTTGACGTAATCGTATTTGCTCGCTTAAATCTCCTTGAGCTTGCTCGGTTTTAGCTACAACCATCAACCCACTTGTATCTTTATCCAAGCGATGCACAATCCCGGGTCGCATCACCCCATTGATGCCAGGCCAATTCGGTGTATGGGCTAATAAGCCATTGACCAAAGTACCGGTCCAATTTCCAACTGCCGGATGTACCACCAAATTCCTAGGTTTGTTGATCACCATAAGATGTTCATCTTCATAGCGTATGTCCAGGTCCATGGGTTGGGCAACGAGATCCAACGTTTCCGGTTCGGGTAGTACCAAAACGATTACTTCATTACCTTTTAGTTTATAACTGGCCGGCCGAGTTCGGTCGTCAACGGAAATCATCTGCTCATCAAGGAGTTTCTGTATATGCGAGCGACTTAAGAAACTCACTTCAGCAAGCCATTTATCTAATCGTTGACCTTGTTGATCTGCTGGAACAAGAAATGTGAGTCGCTCTAACTCTTCAGGATTTGTCATGTTGTATTTCCTTTCTCCATTCCAGTAAGAGCTGAAGAAACATGAGGGAGACTCCTAAGGTCAAGGCGGTGTCAGCAAGATTGAAAACCGGAAAACGAATGAAACCGAATTCTAAAAAGTCGATCACATACCCATAACAAAGTCGATCGATTAAATTCCCTAAGGTACCTCCCAGAATCAACCCAAGTGCCAAACGCAGAATTTTCTTTCCTTCTGTGATACGATGACGGAATAGGTATAGTAGCAAAGCTGCTGTTGCAGCCAAAAAACTTAACAACCAGCGCTGTCCAGTTAGTATGCTAAAAGCAGCACCGGTATTTTGGGTATAATGAAGATGTAAAATACCCGGCAATACCACTTGAGATACTCCAAAGGGTAAGTTTGTTTTAGCCCATTCTTTGCTTAGCCAATCAAGAAGAAGGACTGCCGTTGCCAGAATACTTTCCACAGTAAACCTCCTTAACAAAGAAACCCCGGCGAACCGGGGTCATCCCTATCGATTGAAATTAAGAGAAAACACCTTCCCCAGCACGTGTTGCCACGATTTCCTTTGCTAAGACCAAAGTAGGATCGATGACCGGTATGGAAATCATGCCATTTTCCAGAACGAGCGGTATTTCCGTGCATCCGGCAATGATCACTTCGGCACCTTGTTGAATTAGCATTTCGGCAGCTTGACGAATGGCCTTCGCCGCTTCGGCTTTAGATCGGAAGAGCGTCGTGTAGGGAAAGAGTGTAGATCTCGGTGG
>CALCNS010000371.1 GCA_937897315.1 uncultured Bacillota bacterium | reverse complement strand
AAAGCATGGTTTGTTTGGCTTTATCCGGGCTGACTTTTGCTGCTTCTACCACTTTTACCAGTTCATCGTTAATCTTGGTCGTGGTAAGTTCTTGTTTGATGTTCTCTTTTACCGAATCCAGTGCAACTTCGCGTGTGTCTTCAAGACGAATAATATGATAACCAAAACTGGTTTTCACCGGTTGGCTAATCTGACCTTTTTCTGTAAGGGCAAATGCGCCATCGGTGTATTCACTCACCAAACCACCGGTTCTAGAATAATAACCTATGTTACCACCGGACTGCTTGGCTGCTTCGTCTGTACTGTACTGGTTCGACATTTCTAACCAATCTGCCCCTGCCATGAGTTTTGCATACACTTCATTGGCTGTGGCTTCGTCCGCGACCAAAATATGACTGGTATTCTTCTCTACATATTTTGCATCGAGGTTTTCATCATAGAAAGCCTTGATCTCTTCGTCGGTAAAAGTTAAGCTTTCTTTGATTTGTGCTTTCAGGGCTTCGATAATGAGAGCATTTTTGGATACTTTGGTAAAATACTCGCGAGTCAACCCGGCCGCAGTAAACTTCTCATTGAGCATGGTGGCTCCGGTTTTCTCTAATGCAGTTTCGAGTTTAGTTCGTTCTTCTGCAGCAACGGCTTCGTCTACACCGAACAATTTAGCACTGTCAAATTCCACTTTCGCTTCATTTGCAGCATCATAGAGAAAATATACTTCCAAATACTTCAGTGTATTGGCGGCGTCCTCGGCTATTTTGCTTTCTTCCACCGTGATTCCACGCTTTGCTGCTTCTTGAAGTAGAAGTTTATCGTAGGCAACATAGGCAGAAATATGATCCTGATAATATACATTATCAATTTGCACGGTATCGTCGTAAAGCGAATATTGGCCAAGCTGTTCTTTTGCCTCTTTGACACTGACCTTCTCACCATTAACCGACACCAAAGTATCTTTTTGATAAAGGCCAAACATGACGACTCCTACCACTAAGGCAACAGCCACGAGTGCGGCACCCCACTTCATCCATGGAGCTAGGCCTTGATTGGCCATACTGTTTTTCTTGTTCAATGTAGACAACTCCCATTCTTTTTATGTTAACACAACGGTTATTATATCGGTTTCTTTACGATTTAGCAATACGCTGAAAGCCGGCTACGAAAATTTCAATTTGCTGTAACATTGCGGAAGTGCTTAACCCAGACACATCCAGTAAGAAAGGTGTACTCTTTCCTGCTTGATGCCTTAGCCGTCCCTCCATAGCCATGACCAACAACGCGGCATTATTCAACGTATACGTGACACCATCTATTCTTATCGCGATGACTTCTCCGGGTTTCTGACTGATTTGTTTGATTCCACAAGCAGAAGCTTTTAATCGTAGCTGAGCGATTTGCAGCAAATTTCTCACTTGCAAGGGAATATCTCCAAAACGATCTAATAACTCGTCTTGAATTTCGGTTAATTCGTTGAGATCCGCTTGCTGAATGCATCGGTAAAAATCTACCTTATGACCCACATCGGCGATGTAATCGGAAGGAATGAACGCATCGACCGAAATCTCTAAGACGGTCTCCACTTTCTTAACCGGTACCACACCTTTTAACTTCTCAATCGCTTCTTTTAGCATGAGAGAATACAGTTCAAACCCAACCGCTGCAACATTGCCATGCTGCTCTGCACCCAAGAGGTTGCCTACCCCTCGCATTTCCAAGTCTCGTAAGGCGATTTTGTATCCTTCTCCCAATTGACAGAATTCTCTTAATGCCACCAAGCGCTTTTCAGAGATTTCGGTCAGCTGCTTGTCTCGGGTATACATAAAATAAGCATATCCAATACGACTACTTCGACCAATGCGACCGCGTAATTGGTGTAACTGGCTAAGACCATATCGGTCTGCGTCGCATACAATGAGTGTGTTGACATTGGGCATATCAATTCCTGCTTCAATGATGGTAGTAGAAATCAGTACATCGTACTCCCCACTCAGGAAATCGCTCATCGTCTCTGCCAGCTTCCCTTCCGGCATCTGCCCATGAGCAATCACAAACCGTCCTTGAGGTACCAGCTGTTCCAATTGATCGGCTAAAATGGGTAATGCCGCAATCCGGTTATGAACCACAAAAACCTGCCCTTGCCGTTCCAACTCTCTTTGAATAGCCTCACGAACCAATTCGGGGTTCCACTCCATGACATAGGTTTGTACCGGAAAGCGATTCTCGGGAGGTGTTTCTATCATACTCATGTCGCGGATTCCCACCAAAGACATATGGAGGGTTCTAGGGATTGGAGTAGCAGAGAGCATGAGAACATCCACATTTGTTTTCATCTTTTTCAGCTTCTCTTTATGTGCCACACCAAAACGTTGTTCTTCATCGATAATGAGCAGACCTAAATCAGCAAATTCCACATCTTTCGAAAGAAGTCGATGGGTGCCGATGACAATATCTACTTGCTTATTTTTTAGCTTATGTACTGTTTGCTCGTTCTCCTTGCTACTACGATATCGGCTCATGAGGGCGATATTGACTGGGAAGTTGGCCAATCGTTCTCGAAAGGTGGAAAAGTGTTGTTGAGCCAAAACCGTAGTAGGAACCAAGACAGCGACTTGTTTGCCATCGGTAACCGCTTTAAAAGCTGCGCGTATGGCTACTTCTGTTTTGCCAAACCCTACATCTCCACACAAGAGACGCTCCATGGGTTGAGGTTGTTCCATATCTTGCTTGATATCGGCAATGCAGCGTAACTGGTCTTCGGTTTCTTCATACATGAAGTCGTCTTCCATTTCAACCTGCCAAGCCGTATCGCGTGAAAACGCATACCCCAATTGGCTTTGGCGTTGGGCATATAGTGCTAACAGGTCTTCGGCCATGTCTTCCACGGCTTTTTTTACCTTACCGGTGGTTCGACTCCACTCCGAGCTGTTCAAGGAGGGGATTCTGGTTGTTTTGTCCTCTCCACTGCCAATGTATTTTTGAATATACCCGATTTGACCAATCGGTACATACAATTTGTCTTCACCGGCATATTGAA
>CALCNS010000370.1 GCA_937897315.1 uncultured Bacillota bacterium | reverse complement strand
CCCCTTGGCCGATGTACTCATTGGGTCGGTTGGTTTGATCATTGGACTTCTTTTAGCGAATCTCATGGGGCTTGCATTAAGAGGAGTCCCTTTCATTGGGGTCAGTATTACATTGGCTTTGAATATCATCTTGGGATTCGTGGGATTGCGATTGGCACTTTATCAGAAAAAGGAAATTCAGAAATTTACTGACCTTTTTAGAAGAGATCGCAGTGACATTTCCGTGAAACCCTCATCTCAGATTGAGAATCTAAGTACGAGAAGTTCAGAGCAAAAGGGTAAGCTACTGGATACTAGTGTTATCATTGATGGCCGTATTGCAGATTTGTGTGCAACAGGATTCTTAGAAGGTCCGCTTGTGGTACCTCTCTTTGTGTTATCCGAGTTGCAACTTTTATCGGATTCAACAGATCCCATCAAACGTGCTAGAGGTCGGCGTGGGTTCGATATCCTCAATCGCATTCAAAAAGAGATCAACTTTCCGGTAATTATCTCGGAACGAGATTATGAAAATGAAACAGCAGTAGACACCAAATTGGTCAAATTATCACAAGAAACTGGGTATAAATTGTTAACTCTAGACTACAATCTCAATAAAATGAGTGTATTACAGCAGGTTCAAGTACTGAATATCAATGATTTGGCCAATGCTTTACGAACCATTGTTTTGCCCGGTGAAGGAATGAATGTGACTATCATCAAAGTGGGTCGTGAACCAGGTCAGGGAATTGGCTATTTGGATGACGGAACGATGGTCGTGGTGGACGGTGCGAGTCGCTTGGTCGGGAAAACACTGACAGTAGAGGTTACTACTTCTTTACAGACTTCGGCCGGCCGCATGATATTTGCCAAAATCAGTAATTAGGAGGAACTAAGATGTTTGAGGATTATAGAATCGGCAGTGGATTTGATGTCCATGCATACGCAGAAAACCGAGCGATGGTCCTTTGTAACATGACAATTCCTTCAAGCATAGGGTTACAAGGTCATTCCGATGCGGATGCACCCCTTCATGCTTTATGTGATGCGTTGTTGGGTGCAACTGGGTTAGGTGACATTGGTATGCATTTCCCGGACAACGATATGACGTATAAAAATATTGACAGCGCAGTTTTATTGTCGCGAGTGATGGATTTAATCCAACAAGGAGGGTTTGTAATTCAAAACGTGGATCTTACAATAATGGCACAAATCCCAAAAATTGCACCCTATCGGGAGTCGATGCGATGTCGACTTGCAGGATTATTGTCCATAGATCTTGACAGAGTCAATATAAAAGCAACAACAACTGAGGGGCTGGGTTTTATCGGTCGAAAAGAAGGGCTTGCAGCTCATGCGGTGGTTTTACTGAAAAAGGAGAGTACAATATGAGAACAGTCATGGTTTACAATAGTTTGACCAGAAAGAAAGAAGAGCTAGTCCCCTTGAAACCGGGTAAGATTTCCATTTACACTTGTGGGCTAACAGTCCAGGATGATTGCCATATTGGGCATGCTCGCATGGATTTGGTTTGGGATACCATTAAGCGTATCTTGAAAAGATTAGGTTATCAAGTGTATCATGTACAGAATTTTACCGATGTGAATGAGAAAATCGCTGCGAAAGCCATTTCGATGGGGCAAGATCCTTTGGAAATGGCACAGCACTACATCGATGCCTATTTCAGGGATATGAAGGGCCTTGAAGTGGCTGGAGCAGATTTATATTGCCGAGTGACAGAGAATATTGCCGAAATCATACAAATGATTCAAATCCTCATAGACAAAGGTCATGCGTACCCTAAGGAAGGCAATGTCTACTTTCGTGTAACCAGCGACCCTTCCTATGGCGAATTGTCTGGCAGGCGAGTAGACGAAATGCAAGCAGGAGCACGATTAGAAGTAGAAGATCATAAAGAGCATCCAGGTGATTTTGCTCTGTGGACGGTAGCTCAACCCGGTGAACCGGTGTGGGACAGCCCTTGGGGAGCAGGAACTCCCGGGTGGCATATTGAGTGTTCTGCTATGTCATGCAAGTATTTAGGTGAATCGTATGATATGCATGGTGGCGGTGTGGACATCTTGTTTCCACATCACGAAAACGAGCTGGCGCAAAGTAGATGTGCTTGTGGTCATGAGTATGCCAAATATTGGATGCATCATGGAATGCTCACTTTACCCGGGGGAGAAAAGATGTCTAAATCTTTACACAATTTTTTCCGTGTGAAAGATTTACTGGAGCAAGTGCCGGCTTATCTGTTGCGATTTTTTATATTATCGGCACATTATCGCTCCCCCTTGGCGTTTTCTCAGGATTTACTGGAACAAAGCCGAGTCGCTTTGGAACGTTTGCAAAATACCGTTCGGAATCTACGACATGTGAATTCCGATGATCATTCGGATGACGAAGAAATCCGGCTTATTGTCGAAAAGGCACAACAGGAGTTTTGGCAGGCATTGTGCGACGATTTTAACACATCAGGTGCAGTGGCTATTTTGTTTGAACTGAACAAGCAAGTCAATCTTTGGTTATCCACGAATCATCTGAATCGAGAATGGAGCAGGCAGTTGTTGGAGCTGTATTTAGATTGGGCGGATTTGTTAGGATTTGCTTCGGCTTTTCAAGAGAACGACGGGTTAGAGGAATCACTAAAAAGAGTTGTGGAGGAACTTATTGCGAAGCGGCAGGAAGCGCGTCAAACAAAGAATTGGGTAACCGCGGATGCTATCCGTAAAGAACTAGAAGACATGGGTGTCATCATTAAAGATACCCCGCAGGGGGTTCAATGGCAGAGAAAATAAAGGATTTGTTAAGCTCGGGAAACCCGTTGGCTTTGGCCTATTTGGGGGATGCTGTGTTTGAGTTAGCCATAAGAAACGAAATGATTCGTCGCGGTCACATTAAGCTGCATGATTTAAATTGTCAAACGGTCCGCTATGTGAGTGCTGACGCACAAGCAAAAGCGGTAGTATTTCTAACACCAATTCTTTCCGAAGAAGAGATGGAGTGGATTCGCCGTGGGCGAAATGTGAAAAGTAAACACTCTGCAAGAGGGTCGAGCATCATAGAGTATCGTTATGCAACGGCCCTCGAAACGTTAATGGGCTTTTTGTATCTTCAGGAACGACAAGTTCGTATACAAGAGTTGGTGCAATATCTTATACAAGGAACGGAGACAGCCGCATTATGAACGTGATTTTATTAAGTCATACCCCGAACCCGGATCAGTTGGTTGCAGCAGCTGCTCGTTTGTGTTATTCCCCGGTGGGAGCAGTCCAACTACAAGAAACCATGACGGAAAAGCAAGTAGCCAAATTGGTCAACGATCTCTTGACGATGGGGCACGAGTCCCCTATTGAGCATGTGAGTTTCACCTTTGCCATTGAGGGTGTGAGTAGGGCTTTATCGCATCAGTTGGTTAGACATCGGTTAGCATCCTATTCTCAACAATCTCAGCGGTATGTCAGTGAGAAAGCTTTCGATTTCGTGATACCTCCCAGTGTAGAAAATCATCAAAAGGCTAGAGAAGTATTCTTGAAGCAAATGCAGACGATTCAAGAGGGCTATAACCAATTGTTGGCTTTGGGTATGCCAAAAGAGGATGCTCGTTATGTGTTGCCTAATGCTTGTGAAACGAAACTGGTGATGACGATGAATGCTCGGAGTCTATACAATTTTTTCGCTAAACGATTATGCATGAGGGCTCAATGGGAAATTAGACATATGGCTACTCTTATGCGGACCGAACTCATCAAAGTATCTCCATTGCTCTTCACCATGACAGGACCTATCTGTGAACAGGAAGGATATTGTCCGGAGGGAAAAATGTCATGTGGTCGCTTCCCGGTTCGAGAAGATAAACCAAGGAGGTCATGATGGAACAAATAGAAGGTAGACATCCGGTTTTAGAAGCAATGAAGGCAAATCGCCCCATAGAAAGTATTTTTCTGTTAAAGGATGGTAAAGGGGAGGCCTTTTCTTCCATTGAATACCTTGCTCGTGAGAAAAAAATAGAAATCCAGAGGGTGGATCGAGATCGATTGGATCAGCTTAGCGAAGGACGGATTCACCAAGGTGTTATAGCGATTGCAGTAGCCAAACCCATGGTCGATGTGGAGGATATGTTGCGTTTAGCCAAAGAAAAGGGAGAGGACCCCTTTCTTATCGTTCTTGATGGCATTGAAGACCCCGGAAATGTAGGTGCCCTAATGCGAACAGCAGCTGCAGTTGGGGCTCATGGCATGATTTTGCGGGAAAAGCGAGCGGCTGGTATGTCCCCTGCAGCGCTGAAAGCTGCCGCGGGAGCTTGGGAATATTTGCCTGTTGCGACGGTGACAAATATTAGCCGCACACTTCAACAATTGAAAACACAGGGAGTTTGGGTTGCCGGAGCCGACATGGAAGGTGAATTGATCTATCGAAGCAATCTCAAAGGGCCGTTGGCAATTGTCATTGGAAGTGAAGGCAGGGGCTTAAGTCGCTTAGTAAAAGAGCATTGCGATTTCTTGTTGCGCTTTCCTATGGTGGGACCGATTGGTAGTTTGAATGCATCCGTAGCCGGCGGATTATTCATGTATGAAGCATTACGGCAACGCACCAATTATTAGCAAGGGGGGAACGAGAATGGTAGAAATCACGAAAGAAACCATGTTGAATATTAGAATGTTAGGGGAGTTTACTTTAACCTCTGAATTGGTGGAAGTATCAGAGCAGATGAACCATTCTCGCAAACTGTGGAGCATCTTAGCTTTCTTGTTATTACACCGACAATCACCGATGAGCCATGAAGAGTTAACGAAGATGTTGTGGGAAGATGAACGTAGCAGAAATCCGGTCAATACATTGAAAACACAATTATATAGAGTCCGAGAAATGGTAAAACCAATTACGCCCGATGAACAAGAATTAATCGAAACGGGGAAAGGTTTCTACTATTGGAACCCAAGTGTTTCCGTGACGATAGATGTAGAGGTTTTTGAGGATTTAATCGTTCAAGCTACGCAGAAGCGGGTGCGCAAAGAGGAAGCAATAGCAAATCTAGAAGAGGCAGTTGCTCTTTATCGAGGAGATTTCTTGCCTCGCATACAAATTCCTTGGGTCGAAGAAAAACGAGTACATTTGAGAGAAAAGCTTCTCATGGCATTGCTTCAATTGGCTGAATACTATGAATTGAATCAATTTCATGAAAAGGTTCTTCAACTATGTAAAAAAGGATTGGAATTCCATCCATTAAACGATGAACTGAATGTCTTCTATATACGTAGTTTATTGCACACCGGGCAACATCAGGAAGCCCTCGTGTTCTATGAAAAGGCTAACGAGCTGTTCATTCGGGAAAAAGGGGAGTACCCTAGTGATGCTTTGCGTAATCTATACGGTGATATTATGCAACTGCAGCAACAGATTGAAACCGATTTGAGTGCGATTCAACAGAAATTACGTTTGCAAGACCCTGGACAGGGGGCCTTTGTCTGTGACTACAGTTTCTTTAGAGAAGCCTATTGCTTAGAGTTGCGCCGCTCCACACGAAGGCAGGAACCCATCTATATTGCACTAATCACCATTACACCCAACAAGAAACTATCGGGTAAGGTGGATTCCAAGCGTATGGCTTTTGTTATGAAACGTCTGCTGGCGATTCTGAAAGAGAGTTTACGTCGTGGGGATGTTATTTCGCAGTACAGTGCTAGTCAGTATGTATTGCTATTACCTACTACAGCCTATGGAAATTCCTCAGCCTATGAGAATGGCATCTTGGTATTGAACCGTATCTTATCGATCTACTACAAGCGTAATCGACGCAACGATGTCATCTTGCATTGCAAACTACAACCGATTAAGAATAAGGGTTAAACGTAATTTTGCAATTCTATTGAAAGAAACCACAAAAAGCGGTTGACTTTTTTCTCAACTAACGATATAATAACCAACGTTCCACAGGGTGGGATTCCCGAGTTGGCCAAAGGGGGCAGACTGTAAATCTGCTAGCACTGCTTTCGCTGGTTCGAATCCAGCTCCCACCACCAATTCCACGAGTGAGTGGAAGACTCCACTCACTACGGAAAATCCCCGCTTTATGGCGGGGTTTTCTTTTTTTCATGTTAATCAAAGGACTTTTCTACGAGATTCGGGAAATAAGAATAAAGATCTACTGAAGCAGAACAACTTCTGAGAATGGGGTGATAACGTGGAGGAAAGGTTACAGAAAATCATCGCATCATCGGGTTTGACCTCAAGGAGAGAAGCCGAACAATGGATTCTGACCGGTTTGGTTCGTGTCAACGGGCTTGTTGTGAAGGAATTGGGAAGCAAAGCCGATCGTCAACGAGACATCATCACAGTGGGGGGGAAACCATTGGTGTTTCAACCTCAGAAAGTTACGGTCATGATTAATAAACCTAGGGGATACATCACATCCCTGGGGGATCCTCAAGGCCGACCCGACGTCAGCAGTTTGGTCACTCAATATGAGGAACGGTTGTATCCCATTGGCAGATTGGATTATCAAAGTGAAGGTTTACTGTTAATGACAAATGATGGGGATTTAGCATATCAATTGACCCACCCTAGGCACGAAATCGAGAAAGCCTATTTAGTATGGCTGGATCGCCCCTTGACCGATGAGCACAAACGGGAGTTGATGAGTGGTGTGGAGCTGGATGGCAGAAGAACATTGCCAGTGGGTCTCCATGCGATTGACAACACCCAACGACCGGGTTGCGTATGGAGAGTTACCTTAAAGGAAGGTCGTAATCGTCAAATTAGACGAATGTTTCAACTGTTTTCCTATCGCACCTTGCGTTTATTACGAGTCCGCATAGGGGATTTAGCATTGGGGGCGTTACCGGTTGGTAAAAGCAGACGCCTGACCGATAAGGAAATAGAAGCGTTGAGAGCGAAATCGCAATTGGAACTCGAACAGGATAAGAATCTGGAAATAAAGGATTAAGAGCAATGAGCAAAAAGATTATTGTTGTCGGTGGAGGAGCCGCTGGTATGATGGCAGCGATTGCTGCTGCCGAGCAAGGGGCTCAGGTGACTCTTTTAGAGAGAAACGATACGCTGGGCAAGAAATTAGGTATTACGGGAAAAGGTAGATGTAATCTGACCAATGATTGTACAGAAAAAGAGTTGGTAACGAATATGCCCGGGAACGGGAAATTCCTATTCAGTGCTTTTCATCAAATGAATAGTCAACAGCTTCAATCCTTTTTTCAGAATTTAGGTGTTGAATTAAAAGTAGAGCGTGGCAAGCGGGTATTTCCGGCTTCTGACCAAGCTTCCACCATTCTAGATGCACTGAAGAAGAAGCTAATACAGCTAGATGTGGAAATACGCTATGGTCAACGAGTACAACGATTGTTGCACAATCAAGTCTCCATCCAAGGGGTAGCAACCGATAAAGCAATGTATTATGCCGACTGTGTCATTTTAGCAACGGGTGGAGCTTCATATCCTACTACAGGTTCAACTGGGGATGGATATGCTTTGGCTCAAATGGTTGGACATACCATTATCAAACCGCGTCCTGCTCTGATTCCGCTGGAATTGGATACCCCTTATCGGAAAGCATTGCAAGGGTTATCTCTAAAAAATGTTACCGTATCCATTCGCAACGAATCCGCGAAGCTAAAAGAAGAATTCGGCGAAATGCTTTTTACGCATTTCGGAGTGAGCGGTCCGGTAGTGCTTTCATTAAGTCGCGTGCTTTTGGATTGGGATCGTAGTCAAAACAGGATTCTAAGCATTGATCTGAAGCCAGCTTTGTCTTTTGAACAACTGGACAATCGGATTCAACGCGATTTTCAAAAGAACTTGAACAAGCAATTCAAGAATTCACTGAATGAATTGCTCCCTCTTAGCATGATTCCCGTTATTCTTGAAGAGTCTAAGATTTCATCAGACAAACCAGTACACTCCGTTACGAAAGAGGAACGGCAGAGACTTGTTGCAATACTAAAGAATTTGCAGTTTAACATCTCTGGGGTTAGGCCATTGGCAGAAGCGATTGTTACTGCCGGAGGAGTAGATACAAAGGAAATTGAACCAAAGACAATGGCTTCAAAAAAACTGAAGGGTTTGTTTTTTTCAGGAGAACTTATTGACATAGACGGCTACACGGGTGGTTTCAATTTACAAGCTGCCTTTTCAAGTGGCTACGCCGCCGGACATCATTGCGTCCATAATCACAATTCTACGAACTAAAGGAGCCGATCAAATGAGCTTAACCTATGTACCTTCTAAGCTTGTCATAGCCATAGACGGACCGGCTGGAGCCGGCAAGAGCACCATTGCCAAACTCTTGGCTCAGAGATTAAACATTCTTTATTTGGATACTGGGGCAATGTATCGAGCACTAACCTGGAAAGCTTTACTTCTGGGAATATCTATTTCGGACGAAGCGAGGTTGGCGGATTTATTTCGCAAGATGAAAATGGAAGTCGTGTTGTCTAGTGATGGACAGAGAATCTTGGTCGATGACGAAGACTTTACACCATTTTTAAGGCAAAAAGAAGTGAGCGAATTGGTATCTCCTCTTTCAGCCCATGGAGAAGTTCGGAAAATTATGGTTCACAAGCAAAGAGAGCTGGCAGAAAAGGGTCAAATCGTACTGGATGGAAGAGACATTGGCACCGTGGTATTACCTAATGCTCCCTTAAAGATCTATTTGACAGCGACATTGGATGAGCGAACGCATCGTCGGCAATTGGAGTATCAACAGCTAGGAATCTCAGTGGATTTTGAGACATTAAAAGCTGAGATTTCTGCCAGAGATTGTCGCGATTCCTCGCGGGAGCACGCCCCACTACAAAAAGCACAAGATGCTGTTCTGATTGACTCGACAGATATGACGGCGAATCAGGTCGCTGAGCGGATTGAAAAACTCTGTCGAGACCGAGGATTGATTGGTGAGAGGGATATGAAATGACCTACTATCGATTTTTGTTGAACCTAGTCGGGGTTGTTTTAAGAGTGTTTTGGAATCCAGAGTATTTAGGTCGAGAGCACATTCCTAGTAAAGGTGCAGTCATTGTATGCTCCAATCATGTCAATGCCATGGACCCTTTCTTGGTAGCTTTTGGTTTCCAACGTGAAATTTCCTACTTGGCGAAAGAAGAGTTATTTCGGCATGCGATGTTGCGTCATTTTTTGATTCGCACAGGCATGATACCTGTCAAGCGTGGTCAAAGTGATCGTCAGGCCATTCGAACAGTCATCCAACGCTTAGAAGAACAGAGAATGATTGGTATCTTTCCCGAAGGAACTCGCTCTAACAACGATGAGTTGTTGGATTTTCACGATGGAGCAGTATATTTTGCTTTAAAAACCGGAGCAACCTTACTACCTGCGGCTATAGTCGGAGATTACAAAAAAGGGAAACGCATGAGAGTGGTATATGGTCAGGGAATACCCGTGGCAAAGTCCGAAAGAACCGACCGGGACCAAATGCATCAAATCACTCTGCAATTGGCAGAGGAGATTAAGCGCCTCAAAGGAGTGCCTCATGGAGATTAGGAAGGCAGAGCATCTTGGATTTTGCGGCGGCGTAAAGCGAGCTATTCTCATGGCAGAGGATCAACTTTCTCAAAAGCAACAATTAGATGTACTCGGATCTTTAGTACACAATCCTCGATTGATTCAGGAAATGGAGCAGAGGGGTTTACACACCCTAAAAGACATCGATGAGATTGAAGTTGGACAAACAGTTATGATTAGAGCTCATGGTACAGGGCCGAGTACGTATGCCGAGCTTGGGAAACGCGAGGCTCGAGTTTTAGATGCCACATGTCCCAGTGTGAAGAAAATTTTTGATTTAGCCAAAAAGCATGCTGATCTTGGAGATGTTATTTTAATCCTGGGTGAGAAGAATCACCCAGAAGTAGAAGCCATTGCAGAATGGTCTGGGGAGCATGGTGTCATTATCGAGACCATGGAAGACTTAGCACAACTCGATTCTCATCGAAAAGTTGTGGTTTTAAGCCAGTCCACTCTAGCAGAAGAGGCGTTTGAAACATTTCTTTTTGAAATTAGAAGGATTTTTGACTCCCCTGTCGTATATAATACTATATGTTCTGCGACAAGATTAAGACAAGAAGCTGCTGTTTTGTTAGCTCGCCAAGTGGATTTGATGTTGGTAATTGGAAGTAAACAAAGTGCCAATTCCCGTCATCTCTACGATTTATGCGTTGCTGTGAATTCTAATACCTACCTGTTAACGGGTGCGGCAGAGATACAAGCAGAGTGGTTTCATCAAGTTCGAGTCGTTGGATTAACGGCCGGAGCGTCCGTTCCGGATTGGATAATTAAGGAGGTAGAAACTAACGTGTTGGAAAAAGAACTCAAAATCAATGAAGGTGAAGCAGCTGTGAATCCTGAAGTTGAAGAACAAAAAACCACCGATGTCGAGAAGAAAAACGACCAAGTTGTGGAAGAAGCGGTTGATACTCAGAATGAGCCTGCCGTAGATCATGAAGAATTCGATATGGAATCCTTTCATTTGCCCCGTTATACCCCGGGAGACATCATTCAAGCGACCGTGGTACAAGTGGGTAACGATGAGATCCTTGTTGATGTCGGGCAAAAGTCTGAAGGTGTGATTCCGCGTAAAGAGTTTTCCGCCGATTCTTCAGTTCTGCCTACTGATGTTTTAAATGTCGGAGATGAAATCACGGTGATGGTGGTTCGTAATGAAGATCAAGAGGGACGTTTAACTTTCTCAAAGAAAAGAGCAGATCAACGTCAACATTGGATTAAGTTCACCGAATCATTAAACCAAAATGAAGTCATAGAAGGCAAGGTTTTGGAGTTGGTAAAAGGGGGACTCATCGTAGATATCGGAGTTAGAGCCTTTATGCCTGCCTCGCTTGCTGAGCGTCGTTTTACTAGCGATTTGAAACATTTGGTCGGTGAAACCGTAAGGGTTCGTTTGGTTGAAGTGGACCCAGAAAAACGCAGAGCGATTGTCAACCGCAAAATGGTTTTGGAAGAAGAAGCCGTAGCCGGTCGCGATGCTTTCTGGCAAAACACCCATGAAGGCGATGTTGTCAAAGGAGTGGTCCGCAGACTGACAAAATTCGGTGCATTTGTCGATTTAGGTGGGATTGATGGTCTCTTGCACATTTCGGATTTAGATTATTATCGTGTCAAAGATCCATCCGAAGTCGTTAGTATTGATCAACAGTTGGAATTAAAAGTGTTGAAACTTGATCCGGATGCCGGGAGAATTTCACTTGGCTTAAAACAAATGAAAATGGAACCCTGGGAAGCATTTGCCCATGACTTTGCGTCAGGTGATGTTGTACATGGAACCGTTGTTCGTATCACACCTTGGGGCGCATTTGTGAATGTTCGACCAGGGATTGATGGTTTGATTCATATTTCGGAACTCGACAATCGCCGTGTTGAGAAGGTGGATGATGTCGTATCTGTTGGTAAAGAAGTTGAAGCCAAAATCCTGGAAATCGACTTAAACCGAAAACGTCTTAGTCTGTCTTTGCGAGCATTGCTTGGGGAAGAGAGTTATGACCAAGACACCATGGACCAAATGATTGAAGAAGTTCAGGAACAAGAGAATCAATAAGTTCTAAAAAGAAACAAGATGGGCTGTAGCAATGGGCTGCAGCCCATCCATTTGAATAAGAGTAAGGATGATATCATGCAACGACCAACCATTTCAAACATCATACCACATTCCATTGCAGGTCAAACATTGCTGAAAGCGGGTTGGCAATTGCTTCAGATTAACGGAAAAGAAGTCCGGGATATCATCGATTATCAAATTGCGATCACAGACAACAAGCTGGAGACGCTTTGGCTAAATACCGAGGGGGAGAAGATACCAATAACCCTCGATAAAGAAATAGATCAGGATTTGGGTATAGAATTCTCAACCTTGACATTGGACAAACCCATCTCCTGCAAGAATCATTGTCTATTTTGCTTTGTGGATCAACTACCCAAAGGGTTGCGCCGGACGTTGTATTATAAGGATGATGACTATCGATTATCCTTTCTCAGCGGGAGTTATATCACTTTGTCCAATACTTCTTGGACCGATTTAGAACGAATCGTCGCTTTAAAACTAAGCCCGCTTTATGTTTCGGTTCATGCTTGGCAACCAGAAATAAGGCAAGCATTGGTTCGTTGCAATCGCGATGACTTTCAGGAGAAATTCATTTACCTCATCGAACATGGTATCGAAATGCATTGTCAAATCGTTGTATGCCCAGAAATCAATGATGGTGCTGTACTTCAGCAAACTGCAGAGCAGTTACTAACTTATTTGCCCAACATACTCAGCGTCGCCCTTGTCCCTGTGGGATTGACGGGTCACAGGGAGAAACTTCATCCCTTACGATTACATCGAGCGGATGAAGCAGAGGCATTGCTAAACCAAATCAATGAATTGCAACAGATTGCACTCGAAAAAACGGAATCACGCTTATTTTGGGCTGCAGATGAGATATACTTGAAAGCCAACCGACCCATTCCACCTGCCAATTATTATGAGGGATATCCTGTGTTGGAAGATGGAGTTGGATTGATTCGCTCCTTCTGGGAGGAGTGGAGAGAAATCAAGAATAGATCCAATATCCTTGCGGTAAAGCAAACCAAATTCCGTTTGGTCACAGGTGTAAGTGGCGCGTATGCACTACAACCCATCGTCGACGAGTTAAATCGTAGGGAAGATCTCAAGGTCAACCTTCAAGTGATTCAAAACGATTTTTTTGGTCACACAGTTACAGTTAGTGGATTGATTACCGGTGGAGATATCATAAAACAGCTGACACCCGAAGCAGGGGAGCTGGTTCTTTTGCCGGGTATTATGCTACGGGATGGTGGAGATGTCTATTTGGATAACACGAAGCCAGAGGATATTGAACATGCCTTTCCCGAAACAACATTTCAATGGATTGAACCAACGGCAACTGCATTATTTGAAACCATTTTTCTTCAAAGATCCAATCGAAAAAAGAGAACCATTAGAAGGAGTATCTGATTATGGAAGCGATTGTAGCGATAGTGGGCAGGCCCAATGTGGGAAAATCCACTTTATTTAATAGACTGATTGGCCAACGATTAGCCATTGTAGAGGATATTCCAGGTATTACAAGGGATCGTTTATATGGAGATACCGAATGGACCGGACATCATTTTACCCTAATCGATACCGGAGGTATTGAAATTGAAGGCAATACTGACATTTCTGTTCAAACACGTAAACAAGCAGAAATCGCCATTGCTGAAGCAGATCTTATCTTGTTCTTGACAGACGGGAAACAGGGTTTGCAGGCGGATGATCATGAAATTGCCGAGTACTTACGAAAATCGAAGAAGCCAGTTTTGCTGGTTGTCAATAAAATCGATAATGTAGCGATGGTGCAACAAATCTATGATTTCTACGAGTTGGGCTTAGGAGATCCTTTGGAGATTTCCGCCGTCAACGGTTTAAATATCGGCGATTTGCTTGATGCCATTGTAGAAGCCATTCCGAGTCAAACAATGGATGAGGTGGAGGACGACAGCATTAAGATTAGTTTCATTGGTCGACCCAATGTGGGTAAATCCTCTCTGATTAACTCGATTTTAGGTGAAGAAAGGGTTATCGTTTCCAATGTGCCTGGAACGACAAGGGATGCGATTGATACACTTTTCGAATGGCAGGAACAAAAATACACACTCATCGATACAGCTGGC
>CALCNS010000369.1 GCA_937897315.1 uncultured Bacillota bacterium | reverse complement strand
AGATTCCGAAACGTGACTGGAGTTCAGACGTGTGCTCTTCCGATCTTTTTGAAAACTTGGGGTAGACGAACTTTTTTTCAAATTGGGCCATAATCCCGTACAGAGGGTTTCTCTGGACAAATGGCTTGGTTTGACGTATAATACTGCCAGAGACAAAAAAACGGACGATTGATCGTTTGATTTGGTTTTGTGTTCCTCCTTGTGCTTCACTGTGCTTGGAGGCGAAGAGAGAAGCAGGTGTAAATCCTGCGCGGAACCGCCGCTGTATGCTCGATGGAAATATCGTATTGACGAAAGTCGGTCACTGGGAAACTGGGAAGGCTTACGATATTTGATCTGTTTGTGAATGACAGAACCGAGTGAGCCAGAAGACCTGCACAAAAGCATTTTCACCTTTCTGCGTTGTAACAGAGAGTGGAAGAATCATATACACAGAAATACGGCTGTGGTGTATCAACGCCACAGCTTTTTTGTACTCTGAAAACAAAAAAAGGAGTGCATTTCAATGATCAGGAAGAACCAATCGTTATGGATTGCCTTATTACTCGTAATGAGTATGTTCTTGGCAGCTTGTAACAACACCCCCGCACCGGCACCTCAGCCAACCACCCGTAGCTTGACCGATCGTCATGGTGTGGTTTACACGCTCCCTCTAGAAGTCAAGAAAGTTATTAGCTACTCACCCACTTATACTCAAATCATCATGGATTTAGAGCAAACCGAGTTGTTAGTAGCAGTAGATTCCAATTCACAACGTTTCTATGACTTACCGGAAAAATTACCGGCTTTTGATATGATGTCTCCCGATGCCGAGCAATTATTGGCGTTAAAACCGGATGTCGTTTTGGTGACCGACATGAGTGCTGCAGGAGGTGGGGAAGATCCATTTGCGTTACTCAGTAAAAACGGTATTGCTGTGGTGACGATTAAAACTCCAAATACATTAGAGGAAATTTCTAAAGATGTTGCTTTCATAGGAGATGTCATCGGCAAGAAAGAAGCGGGGCAAGCTCTGGCGGATGAGATGATGAAGCAAGTAGCTGCTTATAGAAAATTAGGTGAAGCTGTCACCAGTCCACAACGAGTCTATTTTGAAATCAGTGCGGCTCCCTATAGCTACAGCTTCGGTAAAGGAGTTTTCTTGAACGAAATGCTGGGTCTACTAGGTGCAGTCAACATCTTTGGGGACCAAGAAGGGTGGTTGTCGGTAACGGCAGAAGCAGCCGTTGCTGCGAACCCGGATGTCATCTTTACCAACATCGATTATATGGAGGATCCTGTGGCAGAGTTGATGACACGTGAGGGATGGACCGGTATGAAAGCGATTATGAATCAGAAAGTATTCTGGATAAACCCTAATGCCAGTTCACAAGCCAATCATCATGTCGTCGATGCATTGAAGGAAATGGCCATTGCGTTAGGATTGAAAGTGGAGTGAAGAACATGAAAAACAGTAGCAAACTGGGGGGAATGATTACCCTTAGTTTGCTATGTTTTTTGGCAGCAGCTTGCATAGGCAGTGTCGCCATACCGGCAAAGGAAGCGTTGGCGGTGATTGCCCAGCGCTTATTTGGCATCTCTTTGCTTCGCGATGTAGAACCGTTGACGCAAACCATTGTTTGGGATTTGCGCTTAGCAAGAGCTTCTTTAGCTTTCTTAGTGGGAGCCTCCTTGGCTGTGAGTGGAACGGTGATGCAATCGGTATTGCGCAATCCTTTGGCATCATCTTACACATTGGGGGTGTCGTCAGGTGCATCTTTGGGAGCCGCATTGATTATAATCTCAGGATTCAGCCTTCCAATTGTTGGCGCGTTTACCTTGCCATTGGCAGGACTTCTCACAGGGTTATTGACCGTCTATTTAGCCGTCGCTATGGCTTCCCGAGTCGATAAAGGATTTAGTGGCAACACCATTGTTTTGACCGGTATGGTCTTTACGTTATTTGTGAATGCCCTATTGACGTTAGTCGCTTATTTTTTCCCCAATCGCACTAGGCACATTTTGTTGTGGCAGATGGGAAGCTTTGCCCTAAAGGATTGGGGCACTGTTCGGGTATTGCTTCCAATTGCAATTGTAGGTCTGCTTTTCTTAATGAGGTATGCTCGAGAACTCGATATGTTGACGTTTGGCGAAGAGCAAGCAGCTGTAATGGGGGTTGAAACCAGACGAGTCAAGTGGATTCTCATGTTTTTGGCAGCCGCGCTCACCGGTAGCGCTGTATCGTTTGCGGGTGTCATAGGGTTTATCGATTTAATCTCACCACATGTGGTTCGACGATGGGTAGGAGCTGCACATCGCTGGGTCCTTCCGTTATCGGCTCTATTTGGAGGTAGCTTCATGGTATTGGCCGATATCGTCGCTCGTACCGTTATTTCACCAACCGAGCTACCGGTAGGAGCGATTACGGCTTTGCTGGGAGGCCCCTTCTTCCTCTATGTTTATTTTCAGAAGAGGAGGAGATACTAAATGTTAACTCTGGATCAAGTATATTGCGGGTATGACAGTGAAGATGTGATTCGCAATGTATCGTTTCGCGTGAAGGAAGGAGACATTCTTTGCCTTTTAGGTCCCAATGGCTGTGGTAAAACGACTTTGCTTAAAGCCATAGCAGGTTTACTCCCTTACAAAGGTTATTTGCGTTGGTTAGGTCAGGAGATACACACTCTAAAGCGCAATCAATTGGCAGCAGGGATTGCTTTAATGAGCCAAATCAGTGAAACCTATTTTGAATATAGTGTTTACGATACTGTGATGCTGGGGCGCTACCTACATGGGAAGAAGGGCTTTTTGCCATCTATTTCCGATGAAGATCGGGTGATGGTCCGCAAAGCATTGGAGGAGGTAGAGCTTTGGAGAGAGCGAGAACACCCCATCACCCAACTTTCAGGAGGGCAATTACAACGAGTGTTCTTGGCTCGAACGTTTGTGCAAGAACCTAAACTGATTTTGTTGGATGAGCCAACCAATCATTTGGACTTGAAGTATCAACTCGAGCTCATGGAACGATTATCGGTTTGGAGCAAACAACCGGGTAGAGCGGTGATTGGAGTGTTCCACGATTTGAATTTGGCCATGCAATTTGCCGAAAAGGTGATCATACTCGACCAAGGTCAAGTCGTTTTGCAAGGACCTACCGGTCAGGTTTTGCAGGATTCTATGATATCGAAGGTTTTTGACGTGGATGTCTTGAATTACATGCAGTCATCACTAAAAAAATGGCTGCCGCCTTTGGAAGGGAACGATTCTCGTTGAGTTTTCTTGATCTTGTCCTGATTGCCATAGGATTATCTATGGATGCTTGTGCGGTCTCTATGGTCAATGGTATGTGTATTCCTTTGCTCAATTTTAAGAGCGCTTTAACCATTGCTTTTTCTTTTGGAGTGTTTCAAGCAGGTATGCCGCTGATTGGGTATTTTGTTGGAGATCGATTTGCACATGCAATGGGAGATTATGACCATTGGATTGCACTAGTCTTGCTCTGCTGGATTGGTGGGAAAATGATTTGGGATGCGTTCCACGAAGAGGAAGAAGAATGTGAAGCCAAGTGTGATTTGGCACCTAAAAGCTTGCTGACTCAGTCGGTTGCCACTAGCATAGATGCTTTAGCAGTAGGTGTGGGCTTCGCGGCTGCGCAAGTGCAAGTTCTTCCTGCTAGTGGGCTGATTGGTCTAGTGACTTTTGTATTAAGTCTATTGTCGGTTTATATAGGGAAATGGACTTGTGGGCGCTTAAGTGGCAAGGCACAATTAGTAGGTGGAGCGATACTCATTGGCATAGGGATCAAGATATTTGTGGAACATACATTGGTATAATCAAACACCCCCATTAAGATGAGATGTCATCTTGATGGGGGTGTTTTTTCTGTTGGGTTTAGATATCAAAAGTGCCGTAGATTAACTCATCTTCTTCTTCTCCTCGGTCGTAAACAAATGCGCAGGGCGTTCCATCTTTCCTTTTCCCTTCGGAACACCAGTATACACTTTCGTAAGAAGCCTCGATCTCTAATTTACGATTGTCCAATTCTTGTATGAGAGCTCGAAATTGAGGTTCGTTTCGAGGAATCTTGATACCCCATGGAGCATATAGATTCTCATCCAGTACACGGAGCAGAATAGGTACGACCTCGGACAATGAACGAGGAGCATGCAAACGATCATTACGATCTTCTAAGTTCATTCGAAATGCATAAATTTTTGGTTCGCCAACGGCAATGGATAAGGCAGCTATAGATTCACCCAGAGCACCGAGCTGACGATAACGAGTCAAAATTTC
>CALCNS010000368.1 GCA_937897315.1 uncultured Bacillota bacterium | reverse complement strand
TTATAATTCACGGTTGTGATACCATAGGCCTCTAAGTGATACGGGTCAATCATGTTCACATCATTTAGGTTGACAGTAGCCGCTTCATAGGCTAAGTTCACCGGGTGCTTCAAGGGCAGATTCCATATGGGAAAGGTTTCAAACTTAGCATAACCTGCCACGCTGCCTCTTTTGTGTTCATGGTACAGCTGCGATAAGCACGTCGCCATTTTCCCGCTTCCCGGTCCGGGCGCTGTTACCACAACCAAGGGGCGACTCGTTTCTATATACTCGTTTTTCCCAAAGCCGTTTTCTCCTATAATTTGCGATACATTCAAAGGGTATCCCTCAATGGGGTAATGCAAAAACACCGGTACACCCTGGCGTTGCAGTTGTCTACGGAATCTTCTGGCAGAAACTTGGCCGGTGAACTGGCTAATGACCACACTGCCCACATAAAGCCCGATACCACGAAAAGAATCTATGAGACGCAGCACATCTGCATCATAGGTAATCCCTAAGTCGCTGCGCATTTTGTTGTCTTCGATGTCCCCTGCTTTGATAACGATGATGATTTCTACTTGATCGGAGATGGACTGCAGCATTCGCAGTTTGCTGTCGGGCTTAAAACCGGGCAGCACCCTGGAAGCATGATTGTCGTCAAAAAGCTTACCGCCAAATTCCAAGTATAATTTTCCACCAAACTTGTCGATTCTGGCTTTGATTTCCTTAGATTGCTTTTCAATGTATAGATCAAGATCAAATCCTGTTTGTATCAAAGCAATGCCCTCCTTCGATTACTCACTTATCAATTATAAAGCTAAATATATCACAACCCGAAACTTCTATCAAGGGAAGAGCGATACTTTTGTTGAATTGTATTAGAAGAAATGAGGTGATTTTTTGTATCGGGATTATGGTCTCATTTATCCAACCGCAGATTTAATGATGCAAGCAGAATACCTTTACCTACAAGCTCCTGCTTTTATCACTACATTAGACCGCTTGGTTTCACAACTCAGTGCCGATTTCACACGCGGAAAGCGCTCCTTATTGCCAAGAGAAAGAGAACTGATACTCCAACAAATCCTTCAGCAAGGTCAAAAAGACGGTGTTTTCAAGTGGCTTTCCCTAAGGCAAGACCAAGAAGTGGGCATGGCTTTTTCTCTTCATCGCAGTTTACAAACATTGGCAGAGTATGGTATTGACGCCGAAGAACTCAAACGTATCTCTGCAAAGAAAAACTCGTTGCGCCTGTATGATCTTGCACACCTTCAATTCGCTTTCCAAGTGTATAAACAAACTCACAATCTGTATGAAAATCACGATTGCTATGAGTATATTTTTCGTTTGCCTGAAGACCAAGCGTTGCCCGAACCATTACGGCAGGTGAAAGGCATTCAGGGTTTTCATTTCTACTTCAGCCATCCACTGGAAAAGAAATTTTTCCAGTGGTTAGCTCAACGAATCCCTCATTGTGCTGTGGACGAAGCTCCTCCCCCTGCTTGGCAGGAACTCGTTTTTCCTAAAAAAGCAGAGGTGGTTTGTGGGTTTGATGTACTCCGCGAAATCCAGGAAGTATTACTTCGTATCGAACAGAGTTTGCTGGAGAAGGCTCCCCCTTACCCATGGGCGATACTGACATGAAAGCAGAACCCCTATTTTCCTCTCCTCCGAGCAGAACTAGATAAAGCTTAAATTCCCAATA
>CALCNS010000367.1 GCA_937897315.1 uncultured Bacillota bacterium | reverse complement strand
GACTTACGGTGTCGCTCAAGCCATTGCCGAATCGCATGCCGTTTCTGTGATTGGTGGTGGAGATTCGGCTGCTGCTGTGGAAAAAGCAGGTTTAGCAGAGCGTATGAGCCACATTTCCACCGGTGGAGGTGCATCTTTAGAATTTTTAGAAGGTAAAGTTCTACCCGGAATCGATTGCCTGAATTCAAAATAGAGGTGGACATGAAAAAGAGAATGATTTTTGGCAATTGGAAAATGAATCTGCTGGCAGAGGATGTCGCAGATTTGCTCACCGAATTGTCCGAATACTTGGTTCCAAAAAACGTCATAGCCGGTATCTGTCCTTCCCACTTGTGGATTCCATTAGCAATAGAGCGACTGAAGGGAAAACCATGGCTCATTGCAGCCCAAGATGTGCATTCAGAAGCAAAAGGGGCATTTACCGGAGATATCTCTGCTCCCATGTTACACAGCATGGGGTGCTGCTATAGTTTAGTAGGGCATAGCGAGAGACGTCAACATCATCGGGAGACAGATGAATTCTTAGCCTCCAAGGTTCAAGCCTTATTACAGGAGGGCATGACGCCGATTCTGTGTGTGGGTGAAACCCTTACAGAACGTCAAACCGGACAAGCAGAACAAGTGGTACAACGACAACTACGAGCGGTATGCAGTAGGTTAGATACACAATCCCCGGCTTTTCCTATTGCCTATGAGCCGGTTTGGGCCATAGGTACTGGAGTGAACTGTGATTCCGAAACCGCCAATGCGATGATGAAGCAGATTCGTGGAGAGCTGGTGCGTTTTTTTGGAGAGTCGAAAGCAGAGCAAACACACCTCCTTTATGGCGGCAGTGTGAAAGCCAGTAACATTGAAGGTTATTTACAAACCACCGAAATTAACGGTGCTTTGGTGGGAGGAGCTAGTCTCCAAGCTAAGGAGTTCAAAGCCATCTTGGAGATAGCCGGGGGGAATATCGATGTCTAAAGATACAAAACCGGTGGTTCTTTGTATTCTGGACGGCTGGGGGTTGTCACCTTCTCGGGAAGGGAATGCCTTTGTCTCTGCTACTACACCCCATTTAGATCATATATTTTCGACGTACCCTTGGACAACCTTATCTGCCAGCGGGGTGGATGTGGGCTTAATCGAAGGTCAAATGGGCGACAGCAATGTAGGACATTTGAATATTGGTGCGGGACGTGTGGTGTACCAATGGTTAGGTTTGTTAAATCAGGCGATTTCCACGGGTGAATTTGAGCAAAATCAGGTGCTGCGGGAATCGATATTGCAAGCCAAACGCAATGGGAAGGCCTTACACTTGTTAGGATTACTTTCCGATGGTGGCGTGCATAGCCACATCAACCATGTCATTCAACTACTACACATGGCGGACAAACTGAACTTTCGGAAGGTTTATTTGCATGCCTTTCTAGATGGCCGTGATGTACCACCTCGCAGTGCTTTGGTGTATCTTGAGCAAATAGAACATGCATATCAGCAATACCCAGTAGGACAACTAGCCACCGTGACCGGACGCTACTATGCCATGGACCGAGATCAGCGTTGGGATCGCACGGAACGATTCTGGCAAGCCTTAACCACAGGTGAAGGGAAGCATTATGCGATGGCTCGTGAAGCGGTGGAAGATGCCTATGCTCACGAGATATCGGATGAGTTTGTATTACCATCTGTTTTAGATGGTGCACAGCAACTCAACGATGGGGATTCCGTTTTGTTCTTTAATTTTAGAGCCGATCGTGGCAGACAATTGGCTTTTGCGCTGACCAATGCCAATTTTAGCGGCTTTGCTCGAAGCAAATGGCCACAAGTTCATGTAACTACCATGACCGAATATCATGAAGAGCTGAATCTACCGGTTGCATTTTGCCCGGTAGATATGAGCCAGACATTGGGACAGGTGCTATCTCAAGCCGGGAAGAAGCAGTTGAGGCTAGCGGAAACCGAAAAATATGCTCATGTCACCTTTTTCTTTAATGGAGGCGTGGAACAGGAGTTTCCGGGAGAAACCAGAATACTGATATCTTCACCGAAAGTAGCTACCTATGATCTACAACCCGAAATGAGTGCAGAGGGCATTTCCTTGGCTTTGCAAGAAGCGCTAAACCAAGGGGAATACGATTTTATTTTGGTCAACTTTGCTAATGGTGATATGGTAGGACATACTGGGCAATGGCAGGCTGCTTTAAAAGCGATGGAAACCCTAGACCTCATGGTTGGCAAATTGAAAGACCAAGTGCTACAACAAGATGGAGTGTTGCTGATTACTGCTGATCATGGTAATATTGAGCAAATGCTGGATGAGAATACTGGGACTGCACACACGGCACATACCTGTAACCCAGTTCCCTTTATTCTTGTTTCATCGAACTCCCCATACCGCTTAAGAAATGAAGGTCGTTTAGCCGATATTGCTCCCACCGTTTTAGCACTAATGAGTTTGGAACAACCCCAGGAAATGAAAGGTCAATCCTTAATCTGGAACAAATAAAGGAGATTGAAGATCATGAACAATACCACCATAGCCGATATTTTTGCTCGGGAGATTTTGGACTCGCGCGGCAATCCTACGGTTGAAGTTGAGGTCACTTTGGAATGCGGAGCTATGGGAAGAGCTGCCATTCCATCGGGTGCATCGACCGGTTCCTACGAAGCAGTGGAACTTCGCGATGGCGACAAGAAACGTTACTTGGGTAAAGGCGTGTTAAAGGCCGTGCAGAACGTGAACGACTATATTGCTGAAGAAATTGTGGGCCTAGACGCTTTGGATCAGGTTGCTGTAGACCAAACCCTTATCGCTTTAGATGGTACTCCGAACAAAGAAAAATTAGGAGCGAATGCCATTTTGGGAGTTTCCTTGGCAACCGCCAAAGCAGCTGCTGCTGCCGTGGGCTTGCCATTGTATCAGTATGTGGGTGGAGTGTCCGCCAAGACATTACCGATTCCCATGATGAATATTCTCAATGGTGGAAAACATGCGGACAACAACGTGGATATTCAGGAATTCATGGTGATGCCATTGGGTGCTCCTTCTTGGTCCGAAGCATTACGCATGGGGGCAGAAGTATACCATCATTTGCGTAGTGTATTGAAAGCCAAGGGATACCAAACCGCGGTCGGCGATGAGGGTGGTTTTGCTCCGAATTTAGGCAGCAATGAAGAAGCCTTGCAAGTGATTGTAGAAGCCATACAGAAAGCGGGGTATCATCCGGGTAAGGATATCTTTATTGCTGTAGATGCTGCTGCCAGTGAGTTTTACAAAGAGGGCAAATATCACTTGGCAGGTGATGGGGTCTCGTTAACCTCCTCGGAAATGGTTGCTTATTGGGCCGACAAAGCGGAACGATATCCGATTATTTCATTAGAAGACGGTTTGGCGGAGGACGATTGGGAAGGGTATCAGTTACTGACTACGGTAATGGGCAGCAAAATTCAGTTGGTTGGCGATGATATTTTTGTTACCAATGTAGAGCGTTTATCCCGTGGGATTGCCATGGGAGTGACCAACTCCATTTTAATAAAATTGAATCAAATTGGCACCCTAACGGAAACCCTAGACTGTATTGAAATGGCCAAACGAGCCGGATATACGGCTGTGATTTCGCACCGCTCCGGTGAAACAGAAGATACCACCATTGCCGATATTGCCGTAGCCACCAATGCAGGACAAATCAAAACCGGTGCTCCCAGCCGCACCGATCGAGTCGCGAAATTTAACCAATTACTGAGAATTGAAGAGCGCTTAGGTGGCGGAGTCTACCCTGGTATGTCTGCTTTTTACAACCTACGCAAATAAGATCCATCGAAAGCCAAAAAACGATTGTTCCAAGAGCGGAACAATCGTTTTTTTTATTCTTCCAGAGGGGTTTGTTCACAAATTGGCATCGTGAAAGTGAAGCAACAACCCCCACGGGGGTCATTGTTGACACTAATGGTTTCATGGTGGGCGTCAATGAGGGAGCGGACAATGGACAGCCCTAAACCGGTGCCTTCTTTGCTACGAGATGGATCAGCTTTGTAAAATCGATCCCAAATATAAGGTAAGTCCACTTCAGCAATACCCGGGCCGTTGTCTTGCACCGTAATTTGCAGTTTATCCTTCACAGTCACGCCGATGACCTGGATGATACCGTTCTCTGGGGAGAACTTTGAGGCATTCGACAACAAGTTGGTAAAAATTTGTTGTAAGCGGTCGGGGTCTGCATTGATACACGGATTCTCCTGATCGAAACGCAAAGTATAGGTCTGGTTTTTCTTCTTGCCTGCGCTTTTACATTGTTCCAAAAGTCGATGCAGCAACGGCAACAAAGGCATATCGGTCCGATTTAGATTCATTTGACCGGATTCAATATAGGATAATTCCAACAAATCCTGAATCATCTGGGTTAAGCGCACGGTTTCTCTTTGAATAATACTCAGGTATCGTGAAGAAGCTTCCAAGGGTATGGTCTCATCAAGGATTCCTTCGACGAAACCTCGAATTGAAGTCAAGGGTGTCCTGAGTTCGTGTGAAACATTGGCTACAAAGGCTTTTCTTTGTAACTCCAAGGTGTGAGCTTCTGTCACATCCTTTAATACAATCATTGTGCCCGTGATACGACCAGAGCGATCTGTAATGGGTGAAATTGTAACCGCTATGTATTGCTCGGAAGGAAAATGCAGGATGCGTGTGGTAATATCATTTCCAGATTCCTGTAATAATTGGTGTAATTCCACTGGTAAAACGAGGTCTTGCAAAACCTTTCCCTGTAAGAACTGCTCCTGGGAAAGCTGCAAAATTTGCAACGCAGCGGGATTCCATAAGATAATGGTGCCGTCGTTTTGTGTAGCAATCACCC
>CALCNS010000366.1 GCA_937897315.1 uncultured Bacillota bacterium | reverse complement strand
GCCACCGCCGTGAACTTGCCGAGAGTTTCGAGAACAGCCCCACCTTTGAGCAGCAGGCCGCGCCGTGCCCCGGCCGACAACGACGCCGCGATAGCCGCAGGCGTCGAAATCACCAGCGCACAGGGGCACCCGATCAGCAGAATAGCCAGTCCCTTGTAGACCCACCCGGCCCATGCGCCGCCGAACAGCAACGGCGGGATGATCGCCACCAATGCCGCGACCACCACGACGGCCGGGGTGTAATAGCGCGAGAAGTGGTCGATGAACCGTTCGGTCGGGGCTTTGCTCTCCTGTGCCTCTTCGACCAGCTTGACCACGCGCGCGATGGTGTTGTCGGCCGCCACCGCTGTGACGCGGATGCGGAGCGCGGCATCACCGTTGACCGTTCCGGCGAACACCGTAGCACCTACACCCTTGCGCACCGGCATGCTCTCACCGGTCACCGAGGCTTCGTCGATGGGGCTTTCGCCTGCGACGATCACCCCATCGGCCGGGACACGGTCGCCGGGCCGCACCAGAATGACCGCACCGACCGCGAGGCTTTCGGCCGGAACCTCGCGGGTCTGCCCGTTCTCTTCGAGGAGGGCGGTTTTCGGCACCAAGGCGGCGAGGGATTGGATGCTCGCCCTTGCGCGCGCACCTGCCACCCCTTCGAGGAGTTCACCAACCAAAAACAGGAACACAACGGCGGCGGCCTCTTCGGCCGCGTTGATGAACACCGCGCCGACGGCGGCAATGGTCATCAACATCTCGATGGAAAACGGCGTGCCCGCCAGCGCCGCCATGATCGCCCGGCGCGCGATCGGGATCAACCCCACCAGCATCGCCGCCGTGAAGGTGTAAGTCGCGACTGAGGGAGAGAGCTTACCCACCACGAAGGCCGCCACCAAGGCCGCGCCGCAGGCAAAGGTCAACTGGCCCTTCTTGCTGCGCCACCATGCGCCCGTCGCCGGGCCGTGGTCGTGACCGTGCAGCCCGTCAACCTTCTGGGTAGCCGGAACCCCGTGGTCGTGTTCAGGGTGGTGATCGTGGCTGTGACCATGCTCATGGTCGTGCCCGTATCTTGTCTCGGCCGGAACGGTTGGCATCACTTCGGTGAGCGGGGCGAGTTTGTAACCGAGGCCCGCCACCTTCTTCTCGATCGCCGCGAGGTCACTTTCCGGCTCGTGGTGAACGGTCAGGGTGCCCGCCCTGACCGACACCGCGACATCGGCCACCCCCGGCATCCGCCGCACCGCCGTGTCGATCTTGGCGGCGCAACTGCCGCAGTCCATGCCTTCAACCCGGTATCGGGTCTGTGTTGCGGCGTCGCTCATGATCGGGATCCTTGCTCTGTTTGGCAGAACGGTACATCCTCTAGTGGCTAGAGGAGCAAGGAGAATGATGCAGAGCGTTCCAATCGGCGAAGCGGCCCGCCAAAGCGGCGTGAAGGTGCCTACCATCCGTTACTATGAGCAGATCGGCCTGCTTGCCGCGCCCCCACGCACCGAAGGCAACCGACGGCTCTACGACGCCGCCGACCTGCGACGCCTCGCTTTCATCCGCCACGCGCGCGAGCTGGGGTTCGAGGTTGAAGCCATCCGCACCCTGTTGACGCTTCAGGACAACCCCAACCAGTCCTGCGCAACGGCGGACGCCATCGCCAAAGCTCACCTCGCCGAAGTTGATCACCGGATCGCCAGTCTGATGGCGCTACGGGCCGAGTTGGAACGCATGGTGACCGAATGTGCCTGTGGCCGGGTCGCCGAGTGCCGGGTGATCGAAACCCTCTCCGACCATACCCACCACCATGGGAAACTCGCCTGATGTAGAAGTAGGCAGAGGCGCCGTGCATAAATCAAGACTTTTGCAACACGGGAAACCCGTTGAATTTAAACGGCAAAAAAGTTGCAAAAGATAGTTGCAATAATATACAGCCTAAAGTATAGTAAAAACACCTAGGGAACACTAATGAAAAAGAAAGTGAAACAATGACCCTAGGTATAGAGGTAAAACTGAACTTCTTTTGTGTGATGATTAGGTTCATCTACATAAGAAGGAAATACCTCTAAAAGAAAAGCCCCGGCGTTTTTCAGTGCAACCGGGGCTTCTCTTCACTAACAAAGAAAGTGATGAGATTTAATAATGTATAATATTTGAGGTTGTCAAGTGATAATTGGGTACGCCAGAGTTAGCACAGACGGGCAAACCCTTGAGGCCCAAGCAGAGACCCTGAAAGGGGCCGGGGCTGAAAAGGTGTTTCAGGAGACCGCCAGCGGGGCCAAGGCCGACCGCGCCGGGTTGGCCCGCGCCATTGCGTCCCTGAACGCGGGAGATGTGTTGCTCGTCACCCGCCTCGACCGCCTCGCCCGTTCCACACGCGACTTGCTGAACACGCTCGACACCATCGGACAGCGCGGGGCCTCTTTCCGTTCCCTTGCCGACACATGGGCAGACACAACCACACCTCACGGCCGCCTGATGGTCACGGTGTTGGGTGGCCTTGCCGAGTTTGAGAGAAGCCTGATTATCGCCCGCACGTCAGAAGGTCGCGCCCGTGCCAAGGCCAAGGGCGTACACATGGGCCGCCCGCAAAAACTGACCGAACACCAGAAGGCCGACGCCATTGCCGCGCTTCGTGTGGGCTCTGTTTCGCTGGTCGATCTCGCACGGCGTTATGGCGTCTCAAAGTCCACCATGTCCCGCTTTGCGGCAAAGCACGGGAGCGCCAATGGGCTCTAGGGGAGGCTATCTGCACCACGTTGACCCGGCCCGGAACATGGCCCGGTTCTACGTCCTACAGGTGCAAGCCTCCCTTTTCGGAGAGTGGGTGCTTATCAGGGAGTGGGGCCGCATCGGCAGCGCCGGAACGGTCAAGGCGACCCCCTACCTGACCCAAACCGAGGCAGAAGACGCCCTGACCCGCCTACAGCGCCAGAAGTTGCGCCGAGGATACACCCCCCTTTGCGAAGTGCGGGCCGAAGGCGTCTTTTCCTTGCCAACGCCCCCCAAATCAGAGAGCATCCCCCTCAACCTTACAAGGCCCACCTCTTAAAGTGCAACTTGTAAGTTTTGACGTATAACTTAAAAGGTACAGGGGATGCGGGTCGTTTCATTCGTGACGCAAAAGGGAGGCAGCGGGAAAAGCACCCTTGCCGCCAGCCTCGCCGTTGCCGCCCAAGAGGCCGGAGAGAAGGTGTTTCTGTTGGATGCTGACCGACAGGGAACCCTTGCACGCTGGGTAGAGCGTCGGGAAACCGAAACACCCGGCTTTGACCGGGTGGCGTCATCGGTCGAACTTGAGAAGGCAATAGACCTCCTCTCCCGGCAGTCCTACAGCCTTGTTGTGGTGGACACGGCCGGGGCCGACAGCCCCACCACAGCCGCCGCCATTCGGTTGGCCGACCTCTGCCTTGTGCCCGCCCGGCCGACCCCTGCCGACCTAGAGGCTACACAGCCGACCCTTGAGGCGATCCAGTCCACCCGGCGCAAGCTCGCCTTTGTCTTGAGCCAAGCCCCCACATCGCGGAGCGCCCGCCTGACCGAGGCAGTTTCAGCGCTCCGGATCTTGGGCGTCATGGCCGAGCCCCCCATCGCCCAGCGAAACGACCACCAAGACGCCATGGGCACCGGGCTAGGCGTTACCGAGTACAACACCCACGGCAAAGCCGCCGACGAAATCAGGCAGCTTTGGGCATGGGTAGCGAAGAAAATGAAAGGTTAAACCATGGCAAAGCGTGCCTCTCTTCAACACTTTGCGCCGTCTGGCGCCGATGCCGCCCGCGTCGAGAAAGTCCAAATGCCTCCCGTTGCCGTGTATGGGCAAGCCTCGAACGCAGAGAAGAAGAAACACCATCATATATCGGTCTATCTTCCGCCCGATGTTATCAAGACGATCAAACTCTTGAGCATCGAGGGAGAGGGCCGCATCTCTGATATTTGCGCCCGCGCCGTTCTAGAATGGCTCGACGGGCGGGGCCTTCTCCGCGCCGAGATGCTGGAGGGGCACAGGCTGCAAGGTCAAATGCATAAGTCATAAGGCATACCTTGAAAGTTTTGACTTACAGAAAGCCCAGCGCATGACCCCGGCCGACGAAGAAGCCCTGATAAGAGATGCCGACCTCAAGGCCGAGCTTGAGGCAGCGCGGGGGAATAAGAGTTTCGCATTCCCTTTCATGTTGCGGCACATCATCGACAAGCAACAGCGGCGGGATGAAGAGGCAAAGGCCAAAGCGGAAAAGGCCGCTTCTCTTGCCGCTCTTCCAAGGGAAAAGCGCCGCCGCACAGTCACAAGGGAAGCGCTAGAAACGGCCGAACCGCAAAAAGACGATCTCCGGCACATTCACAGTGTGTTGGCCGTTTGTGGGCTCCCATATTCACGACTTCCTGCCGAAGCTAAGACGTACGAGCGGCGTCAAGGCAATATGAGCCTCCTTGTAAAGGCTGGCGAAGTAATGACGCCGCACGGCGAATGGGTTTCGCAGCCGATACCCTATGGGCCAAAGGCGCGCCTCATTCTGATGCACCTTTGCAGTGAAGCCCTACACAATAACAGTGCCACGATCGAGCTTGCGGATACATTCACCGCCTTCGTTCGAGAAATGGGCTTTTCAAAGAGCGGCGGCGAAAGAGGCCCGCTTACGGCGTTCAAGCACCAGCTAAACGCCCTCGCCGGGTGCGAGCTTCGCCTAGGTACATGGAACGGGCAAACGGCCCGTACAAAATCATTCCGCCCTATAAATGATTTTGAAGTCTGGTTGTCCGACAATCCGGGTCAACGCTCCCTTTGGCCGAGTACAGTTACATTTAGCCCGGAAATGTTTGACAGCATCAAACAACACTCTATCCCGATAAATATCAAGGCTGTGCGGGCCTTCTCTGGGTCAGCCCGGAAACTTGACCTTTATTTTTGGCTTGGCTGGCGGCTGCACAATATTGAAAGCACCTTGTCCCTAGGCTGGGAGGCTCTTGGTTCACAATTTGGAGTTGGTTTTACGCGGGAAAGAGCTTTCAAAGCCCAGTTTGCCGAGGAATTATCCCACATCAAGGAAGTGTTCCCTAAACTCCCGCTCCGCCTCACCGAAAACGGGCTAATTTTAGAGCCTGCCAGCCCCGACGTGCTTTCCCTACCCACGCCGAAATCTGTTAAACGCAGGTAGTCCCGTCGAACGGCGCTCGTTTCACGAAAAGCGTGGAACGACAACCCCTTAGCGGCGCAGAGTTGGTGGCGCTTGATGCCTTTCGCGCCCTTTGCTTTTCAACAGGTTAGAGAAGTTTGGCGCAGAGTTGGTGGCGCTCCAGCGCAGAGTTGGTGGCGCTCCACCCCTATTCCAGCGCAGAGTTGGTGGCGCTCTGGCGCAGAGTTGGTGGCGCTCTGGCGCAGAGTTGGTGGCGCTTATATATAGAACAGAACAATACAGAACATTGCAGAACAGTTATTACAGAACATAATCAGAATTACAGAAAATGCGCGTGCGCGCGCTGATTGAAAATTGGTTGGTTTTTTGTCCCGTTCCCTCCCTTGGGAGGCATCACCAAACCACGAGCCCACAGGAAGGCCGTAGACGGGCTTTTGAGGGTTTGATCAGGCGGACACCGACCAACCCGACAAAAGCCCGTCTACGGGCTCCCTAGGGGCTCCGGAGCGTTCCAATCGGAAGAGGCTCCCTGCCGAACCATCAAGCGCTTCGTATTCCCCCGCGTTGCTTCGGCCCTACGGGTGACGGCACCTGTGCGCTGTGCGCTGTGACCGAGCGGTGGCATAGGGACGGGGAACGGGTGAGCAGTGAACCCGTTTAAGTGGCCGTCCTTCTACGCATTCGCCTTTTGCGTATTAATTGATATGTCTGACCTCAGGTTGAGCGACGTGGCGTAATGATGCGTTCTCAATCCCAATGGCAACCAATCCAGTGGACGAGGCTGATAATATGGGCTCTCTCTCTCTGATACACTCGCTGCTAGCTCTAATCTTAGTCGTTGCAATTATATATATAGTATTCAAAGCAGTTGCCGGGGCAGCCTCTGGCAAAGGTGGTGCATCTTCCGACAATATCAATTTTATAAAGGTCGGTTCTCGCTCGGAAGCTATCGATAAAGTTACAGCCTTAGCTTCGCAGGGTTACAGCATCATAATGGACGCGGATAACAAAATCGTTCTGGCCAAGAAAGTACCATTTAATTGGGTTTTGGGGATAGTTCTGCTATTCATTCCAATTATTGGATGGATTTCGCTTGGATACATGCTCTTTGCTAACAAAGGAAAGACAAAAACAGCTTCGATTGAAATCGTCTAACGCCTAAAGGCACAGAACGCAGTCGCGCGCGACAGGTTGCAAGGTGTGACGTTTCGAAAGCGGGCATTCGCCCGCTTTCCTAGATGTAGTGTTAAATGGAACCCGATTAGTCGGGCAGCTTGCGCGTCGGCATGGGTGGGGTGGGGTAATGCCCCGCCATCACGTTCCAATAAGCCCAAGACCTCTCGTCCAAAATGCCCGCTGGCGCGTTCTCGATGGCTTCTCGAAAGCCGTCATCGCCAACGTAGCGCCGTACCACGGCAATATCCTCGGGCGTGCCAAAGGTCATCAGGTAGGCCAGAAAGCGCACAGGGTCGGATAGTGCCTTTTCCGCGCTCTCAAACCAAACGACATGCGGTGCAACCGCTAGCAAGTCCGCATTGAACGGCAGGGGCTTCATGGGCGCTCCTTCCAATGCCGCAGGGCGTCTATTGCGGGCAGACTGGTTACATCGACCTTTCGCACCGCGGTGACAAGGTCGCGGCGCATGGATGCTGGGAAGTCATTCAAATCAAGGTCGGCATGGTAGCTTATGGCTTTGAGAGAAATAAGTGGATTGAACTCCGCTCCGTATATAACGGCAGCAGCAGACAACATAACTGGCAAAGGTATACCACCCGTTGTCAATAGTGCATGAATATCAATATAGTCCTTAACCTCACAGCGTTTATAAACAACCGCAACTTTTGTTGCCGACAAGTCCAAGAGAGAGGCAACGGCGATTTTTGGCCCTTCCACCACCTCGGCTGCTGCTACCTGCCCCAGCCGTTCCAATCCCCCAAAGTAGGACAGCTGGACAGGCCCTCCGCGTTCAACGCTCACCGTAAGGGTGTTCGGGGTGGACTGTCGAAGGGTGCTTCCCGCAAGATAGGGGATAGAGGCTCTGAGTTCGGTCGGGTCGAACTGCCGAGCAGAAAAAAAGTCGAAGTCGACCGAATACCTATGGCCCAGCCGCAACGCTATTGCGGTGCCACCATATAAGGTAAATCCGCTTGGCGTTGTGGACAGCTCATCCCACAACGCGCGCTGGGGCTCTGGCAATATTGAAAGTATGGGCTTCATCATGTTGCCCTCATTATTGCAGCTTGCCAGAGATTTGGGAATACCACTGAACTCATCGGCCCCTAGGGGGCCGATGTATTGACTTTCCGTCCGTACAGACTTGCCGTCACGCCATGTGCGCTGCCTGTAACGGTAGGCTTTCCCGTTGATTTTCTTAGTAACGATGTACCAGTCACCCATGCGTGTAGTGTTAAAGGGTCGATGGTCGCCTTGCAACACGTTCAAGGCGCGGGGCGTCAGCATGGGGGGCCATTGCTGATCTGCGGCACCTCCCCAGCGGCTTCGGAACGTCCCTATCGGAAGAGGCTCCCCGTCGAACCATCGGCTAGCCACCACCCCGATGCGAAGCCATCGGCGACGGTCGGCAGGCTGTTGAAAAATACTTGTTGCCAAACCTCCTCACGTCGACGGCCCACCATTTTTTGAGCCCGTTCCAACATCTCGGCAGTCTGGAAAACGAAAAGCAGGCGTGCCGCCCTGTTTGATACAGGCCACCCGAGCGCATCTTCCAACACTTCCGCCTGAAACACAGCCAGCCGCTCGGTGAGGTGGGCGCGGAAGTTTTCGAGGCTGTAGGAGCTGCCGCCCGTCTCGACCTCGAGCGCGAAAAGCCACGGCTCGCCGTCGGGCAGTGTCACCGACGCCAAGGCATCGGCGACGTACCGCACCCCGTTGAAAGAGACGGCCGTGGCGGGTTCCAGCCCGTTGGGGTTCGGGTCGTATTCCGTCCGCACCCAATCCACCCGTGCGCCTGTTTCGGCCGCCCACGCCCGCAGGGCGATATGCACGTCGACGATGCAAAGCCGTTGCGTGAGGTGGGGGCCGAGCTTGAACGGCGACCGCCTCACCCCGATCGTGCGGCTTTCGCCCGTCTCGGCCGCCCACGCTTCCAGCGTCGCCGCCCCCTTGGGAGTGAGGGTGTAGATGTGCGGGCCGAGCATCTTGCCGCGCCTGATGACGCCGACAAGTCGGGCCGTCTCAAGGGAGCGGAGGCGGTCGCCGAGGTGCCAGCGTCGGGCGATGCCCAGCCGTTCGGCCTGCGTCACCGTCAACAGGCGAAACCGCGCCAAGGCGTCCAATAGGGCAAAATCAACGGGGGTTGTGGCCTGCATCATAGGCGACGGCGACGCTTGGGCGGTGTGGGCTCAAGGGTGGCCGTGGGGGCCACGTCGGCCGAGCCCTTGGCGGTGTAATACCGCTTGACCTGATAGGCGACGACCTCCTCCCACTCATCGGGTGTCATGGCCCGCGTGTTGCCGAGGAGGTCGGCCCGCACGGCCAGCTTGAACACCTCGCCATCGCGCCCCCAACGGCCGATAAACTCGCCCTGTTTCAGGCCCCGCGTGGCGTCGGCCGAGGCGTGCATCATCGCCAACATTTCCCGTTGGCCGTCGCCTGCGGTGAACTTCACAGCGGTGTTGTTGAGGAGCTGGTGCTTGTCCTGCCCCTCAAACCCATAGCCTACCGTTTGTTGGGCAAGGGTGAGGTGCACCCCGTGCTGGCGCAGCTTGCTCAAGATGTTCAGCACGGCAGGGCCGACGAAAAGGTCGGCCTCGTCCACGTAGAGGTGCACGGGGGTGTGGGCTTCGCCGTGCCGCGTCGAGCGCCGCATCCCGACCGCCGCCACTTGGGCAATTACCAACCGACCAAACGCGCCAGCGGCGGCGTTGTCGCCCCACGCCCCGAGGTCGAAAACAATGGTTTTGCGGGCGTCTATCAGCTCCTCCAAGACGATTTTGGAGGGCAGGCCCGTCATGTCGGCGAAGAGCTCGTTGCGGAGCATGTGGCCAATTTTGGCGCGGAGGGAGCCCTTACTTGTGGCGTACTGGCTGCTTGCAAACTCATAGGCGAAGAAGTCGCGCACCTCGGCGACGTGGTGCTGTGCGCCGAGCCTCACAATCTCGGCCGCCACAGGGTGCGGAGGGCCTTTTTTGTCGCCTTCCACCAACGCAAGGCGAAGGTCGCGGAGGGTTGCCCCTTTGCGGTTCACCAACACCTGAAAGCAGGCGCTCGCCACCGTTTCCGTTTGGGTTGTCCACTCTCCCTTGCCGACCACTTGGGCCAGCACGTTGGTGAGCTGATTCGCCAGAATGCCGCGCTCTTCCTGCCCGAGGTGTTCCGCGTCCAAGGGGTTCAGGGAGGGCACCCAGCCGTCGCGGAGCTTGGGATTGACGTACACAAGGCGCTTGCGGCCCTCGCCCGAAAACTCGGGCCACATCGCCACGGCACGGGCGAAGTTGCCTGTCGGGTCGATGATGACGGCCGCCGCTTGCCGTTGCGTCACGTCGTGGTGCACGAGCGCCTTGAGCAATTCGGTTTTGCCCGTGCCTGCCGATCCTGAAATGTAGGTGTGTTGCTGGCGTATTGCGTCGGCAAGAATTGGTTTTGGGATGCGTTGCAACGCCTTCCGGTAGTTTTCGCTTATGTCGCAAACATAATTCAAATACCCTTGAAAATCAGTAGTGTGAAGATCGCGCCTGAATAATTTGCAGAAGCGCAAGGTTTCTGGTGTGGCGTCGCCAAAATTGGCCCGTTCTCGCTCGATAGCGGCTTGCATGGCCTTTATATTTTTGACCGCTTCCAGAAAGTCGGGATATTTGAGCGCTACATGGGCGGCCCTGTATGGCGCACCAAACGTCGCTGCGCCGATGATACCCGCCTCTCTCACAGCCTCGATGTTTGCCAGCGCCTTGCGGGAGGCTTCCGAGTGTTTCGGGTCGCCGATTACGGGGAAAACCTCGCCGAGTTGCACCGTCGCCACGTTGTCGGCGCGGGCGGGGAGCTGCACCCCCGCCTTGCGAACAAGCTCGCCCAAAGAAGGCATGGGGCCTGCGAGGCTTCGCCCTGTAGTCATTTGCCCCCCTTCACCACCCCGAACGCCGCACTTATCCTGTGTTCGCCTATGGGGTGCAAGGGAGCGGCAGAGTGTCTTGGGATGAAGATGGACGGCTGCCACAACGGGAAAAAATCCCGTCCGTGCACAGTTTCGGCGATTTTCTGGGAATGCTTCTGGTTACTGCCATAGGCGGCACAATGCTTGGCGGTGTTATCTGGATGATTATAGGTGTTTCGCACGGCCCAAGGGCGGGTGCCGCTGTAGAAAAGGCTGATTTGACGACTGGTCTTATATTGGGATGTGTTATCGTCGGGGCCATTATGTTTTTTATATTTGTGAGTGGTGCCGACGTGCAATCGAGACTGCAACAACAAGCAGATAATAGGTATAGGCACGACTTAGAGCAATATGAGCTGGAGAAGAAGAAACGAGAAAGAGAGCGGGAAGAGTACGACAAAGAAACGATAAGGCGGCAACAGGCCGAGGCCGAGCGCGTCACGGCGCTGAAAAAGCGCCAAGCGGAGGAGGCCGCCGCCGCCGCTATAGCGGCCGAAAAAGCCGCCCGCGTGCGGGCTTGGGAAGAGGCATTTCATTGGGCGCGGGTGTCGTTCGAGCAGCAATATCACGGCCTCGCCATGACACTGGCGGCCGAGCAAGGCGTCACAAATCCTGACGACGTGCTCAAGGTTTTTGCCGAGGCATACCCCCACCTGAACATCTCCACCGACTGGCGCATGGGGTGCCTCCGCGAGCTGGCGGCCGACCGCCGTATCGCGGCGATTTTGCCCCGTCTCCCCCCCGCTGACGCCCAAAACACAAGGCCCTGTTAGACCTCACAAACACCTCAATAGAGGGCCTTCCATGAAACAGAAAAAGTGTTTTATCCTCGTCGTTTAGCTTGTGCGTTCGGGCAAACTCCCTTCGTTTTTCACTCTCTCGCTTATCGCTCGTTCCTTCATCTCTCAAAGTCCTTCCCCTCCCCTGCGGCGGCCGCAAGTAAAACAACCTTTCATGGCTCCGCCATGCGTCACAGCCATTAGCTGCGCGCCTGCAATCTGTAACGCGGAGGGCTGGGTAGTGACGGCTTATAGCGCGTCGGGCCAAGCCTGTGCCGAGTGCATCACGGTGAGAACCTGAACGGCCGTCCGCGTCACCCGATACGGGGGGAAGAAGCGATTTCGGCGAGTTGTACGCTTTGGCTGGTGGCTACCAAAGCACCACCAGCGCCCACGCTGGCGGCCCGTCTCCCTTGTTTGCCATCTCCTTGGGCTCCACCGTGAAACCCTCCTGCAGGAGCCATGCGACGGTGCTTTGCCATGCCTCTGTGTCCCTCAAGTCCACAGGCTTGGGCGGTTCTATGGTGACGAAAGAGAACCCATCGGCCGCCGCCTTGCCGATAGCAGTCAAAACCGCATCCGGGCCGAAGGACGTTTCCGCCATTTCCCGTTTAGCCTTGGCGGAAATGTCCTTCACGGTTTGGAGGCGGTTCGGGACTGTCGCGGTGCGCGGGTCGGTCATGCCGCCACCTGTAGCTTGCTGTTTTCAGGCCAGCGGCGGCCGAGATAGGTATCCGTTACATCGAGGCGCCCGTGCCCAAGCTCATGGGAGACCTGAAAGCGGGCGGCCCGGTCGCGGGCCGCTTCCTCCCGCGTCATCAGGTCAACCGTGCGGCCCCCGGCCGCCGGGCAGTCCCACCCGGTCAGGGCCTTGTACCGCCATTGGGCGTACCCGTGGCGCAGCCCGTGGGCATTGGACACCCCGCCCCGCAAAAGCTGGTTTTCATAGTGCTTGACCGCTTGGGCGTAATTCTTCCCGGCCGGGATCAGGGAGCCATCCCCCACCACCCGGCGCACCTCGTCCAGCAAGGCCCGTTGCTTGGGGTGTGTGATGGGCACCTCTCGATAACGGCCGCCCTTTGTCCAGCTTGCCTTGAGGGCTACCCGGTCGCCTTTGTCGGCAATGACGGGCCGCATTTTCAGGGCCTCTTCCCGGCGAAGGCCGAAGGCCGCTTCCAGCTTGAGGGCCAGTTTCACCCGGTCATCAGCCACCCGGCCGAGCAAAGAGGCATCGGCCTTTTGCGCCCGGTTCTTTGAGAAGCGCCCCCGCTCCGCAAGCCCGTATGCCTCGTTTCCGTTGGGCAGGAGGCCGGGCTTGCCGACCTGATAGGCCCACCACCTGACCCACGTCAGGCGGTTCCTGATGGTCTGGTCAGCGATGCCCCCGGTCTTCCAGTGGCGCAAGAGGGCGTCAACGTGCTTGCCCTTGAGGCTCTTTGCGTCGGGGAGCCTGTACCCGAGTTCGTCTAATTCCTTTGCCATGGCTTGCAAGCCGCGGTGCCGTAGCGCCCGCGTGCCGAAACTGCCTTCCCCGCTCCGGGCGGTCAGGTTTTTCAGGCTAAAGCTCAAGTCATCCATGGGTGTATGCTTTCGTTCAGTTTTTATGACCTCACAAGCGCCCCGCGTGCGGGGTGGTTTGTGCCTGCCAGTGGCAAGATAAGGCCGGATACTCCCTGTTGTTTTCTCCGTTTCTCTGGTCTCATGGTCTCCCGGCGGTTGGGACTAGGCCGCGCCGCTCTTCCTTTTCGGCATCGGCTGTTGTGGTGTCCTTCCTCTCATCGGTTGCCTGTTTGGCTTCCCCGTGCCGTGCCCTTGGGGCCGTGCGGTTTCCTCTTTCCGGGGATGGTGCAACCCGGCAAAGCGGGTTCGCGGTGTTTGTTCTCCCCCATTTTTCGGGGGGCTGTAGGGTTCTCCTTTTGGGCTCTACGGTCGGGCCTTGTGTGGCCTAGGTGTCGCGTGCTGCTAACAGCGAGGCTCTCCGTGAACCTCGCCACACCCTTATGGCCCCGTACCTCACCCGTAGCTGACACCCCGGCCCGTGCCCGTTTCGGCGGGTGGCGCAAGCCCACCCGCCCCTGTCACTCCCTGCCCTTGGCGGGAGTGACAGGGGCTCCGTTGGTGCCCCTGTGTTGGCGCTGTCACACCTGCCAGCGCCTTGGGGAGGTCTGCCCGGCCTCCCCAAACCCCTCCGGCCGTGGCCGCTTAGGGCTTCGCCTCCCAGCGGCCAGGGCGGGGGCTCTACCGCCGCCCCCGCACCCGGTCGGAGAGTGCCGGCATGGGATGCCGGCAGGCGGTGCCGGCGTGCCGCCGGCGGGTTCCGCCCCTATGCCCCCCAGCATCCGGCGGTGCTCCCCACGGGCAAGCCCTGCCGGGCTCCTCCGCTCCGCTCCGGCCCTCCGGGTGCCCGTGTGTCCGCGCCGCCTCCTGTCGGGAGGCGTCGGGACGGGGAACGTCGTATTGCCCTACGGGCAAGGTTCGACGCCCGGCGGGGCGTCGAACAGGGAACACGCCTCAAATTCCACCAGTGAGGGCCGCAAACTCTGTCGGGGATCCAAAGTGCAGACTGAAACCATCAATTGCCGAAAGTCGGCCACACCAATAATCTAGGTTATCGCTGTTTTCTCCATCTGAAATCCGCGCATTGGTAAGATAAATGAACTCTTCATGGCCGCGTCTTTGCGAAACGGCCTCTTCGCTATACTGCGTGCGTGCCATGTCATTTATAGTTTCAGCAATTTTTTCAACGGCTTCTACCGCTTCGGTTTTTTTAGAATAAGAACATAGGGCCCGGAATTTCTCTGACATTGCACTAAGATAAGCCTCTCCGCTAATAATTCGCCCTATTACCTTTGTTCTTCCTGTGTACAGCATAACAACGCACGGGACTTGTCCGCCGAGATTAACGATGACGTTAAATCTTTCTAGGAGGCTTTCAGTTCTGTTTGTCATGATGGGAACCTTTCGTTGGGAGACCCTAGAGGCCGCACCGTTGCACAATTCAAGATTTCTGCACGAAATTCACCCGTGCCGCCAGACCTTCACCGAGGAGAGGGCGAGGATAAGCGCGAGGGCGGGGAGGAGGACTGTCGACGGAACCAGCCCGAGCAGGCGACCGCCGATGAAGCTGCCGACGATTGAGCCGACCGCCATGACGATGACGAAGCTCTTGTTGCGGGCGAGGGTGGCAAAGGCACTGTCGCGGCTGTAGCGCGTGAACCCGACGAGCATCGTCGGCAGGCTGACCGCCAGCGACAGGCTCCCCGCGAGCTTGATGTCGGCACCAAACAGCAGGACGAGCGTCGGGATGAGCAGCTCGCCACCGGCAACGCCCATGAGCGAGGCTACAACCCCGATGCCGAAGCCCGCCACGACACCGGCCGCCATCTGCCACGCGCCGGTCAAAACGGCGACGGCCCCGCCTGTGTCATGGCCGAACAAGAGCGCCCCGGCGATGAAGACCAGCAGCACGGCGATGACGCGATAGAGGCTCTTGGAACTAAGCTTCGTTGCCCAGCCCGCCCCGAACCACGCCCCGAGCAGGCTTCCGGCGAGCAGGTTGACGATGACCGTCCAATGGTCGGCAATCGAAGAGAAGGGGACGGCCGCCGCCCGGAACGGCAGCGCCGTGGCGACGACGATTAGGCTCATCGCCTTGTTGAGGATGACCGCCTCCAAGGCCCGGAACTTGTAGGGGCCAATCAGGAGGGGAAGACGGAACTCGGCTCCGCCGAGACCGATGAGACCCCCGAGGGCTCCGATAACGGCACCCCCGGCGAAGGCGGCGGGAGCGCTGGGGGCATTTGTAGGGGGTGCGACACAATCTGACATGGAACTCTCGATATAGCGGACTGACTATATCGATAAGCAAACGGCACGCCAAGGACGCACCTTCCCCTACTTCGTTGCCAGCTCTCTCAAGGTCGCGAGGTCTTCCGCCACCGCATGTTCGGCGGTGACCTCCATGCGGCGATAGGCGGCAAGGACACGCTCGCCCATCTCGGTCAGCCTGGCCCCCCCGCCCGCCTTGCCGCCCTTGGTCGAAATGACCAGAGGCTCTCGGAAATAGCCGTTCAGGGTGTCAACCAGATACCACGCGCGCTTGTAGCTCATGTGCATGGCGCGTCCGGCGGCAGCTATGGAGCCCGCCTCCGCAATCGACTGGAGCAGTTGGGCCTTGCCCGGCCCGAGCTGGGTGCCCGACCCGAGGTCGACGCGTAGGCGGAGAAAGCGGCTTTCGTTCATGAGGCACCCCCACACTCTTTTAGGCCGGAGGGGGATGGGTTGTCACTTCCGTGCAGGCGCCAATAACCGCAGCGCATTCGCCGTCACCAACACGGTGGCCCCGGTATCGGCAAGGATGGCGGGCCAAAGACCCGTGATCCCGAGCACCGTTGTAACCAAGAACGCCGCCTTCAGCCCGAGCGCGATGGTGATGTTCTGCCGGATGTTGCCCATCGTCCGCTTCGAGAGATCGATCATCCGCGCCACATCGCCGACCCGACCGTGGAGAACCGCCGCGTCGGCGGTTTCGAGGGCCACGTCGGTGCCGCCGCCCATGGCGATGCCAACATCGGCCGCCGCCAGCGCGGGCGCGTCATTGATGCCGTCGCCGACCTTGGCGACCTTCAGCCCCTGCGCCTTCAACTCCCCGACGATGCGAAGCTTGTCCTGCGGCAGCAGTTCCGCCCGCACCTCCATGCCGAGCTGCCTGCCGATCGCCGCTGCCGTCCGGGCGTTGTCGCCGGTCAGCATCACGGTCTTTATCCCCGCATCGGTAAGGGCCTTCAGCCCTGTGACCGCATCGGCGCGCGGCTCGTCGCGCATCGCGATAGCCCCGGCGAGAGTATCCCCAACCACCAGCACCGAAACGGTATTCCCGTCGTCATAGAGGGCCTCAATCAGGGCTGTCTGGGCGGCCGTGAGTGGCACCCGTGCCCCCACCGCCTGCGCGGAGCCGAGGAAGACGGACACGCCCTCCACAGTACCCGTCACCCCTTTGCCGCCGATCGCCGTGGCTTCGGTCGCGGAAGGCACGCGGATGGCATCTGCCGCCGCCCGCGCCAGAATGGCCGACGCAAGCGGGTGGTTCGACCCGACCTCCAGCGCGGCGGCGAAGGTCAACACCTCCGCTTCCGAGCGGCCGAAACCGACCACGTCGGTGACCTTGGGCTTGCCCTCGGTCAAGGTGCCGGTCTTGTCGAAGGCCACCGCCGTGATCTTGCCGAGAGTTTCG
>CALCNS010000365.1 GCA_937897315.1 uncultured Bacillota bacterium | reverse complement strand
GGTTTCCCCGCCTTCCGGTAAGGGTGCATATTCTGGTATTTGCGCTCCCCCGGCATATAAATTTTGCAGATTCCCTGTCATATACATCATACTTAAGAGCCGGATTGTATGATCATAAAGATAACTTCCCCCCACGGTCGCCACCGCTTCGTCATAAAAATCGCGAGCCCGCTGTGGATCATTGCCTGTCATGTAAATCGTAGCAATGGCCGAAACATAGGCTGGGGCATGACCACCATAAGCAGGTTGACCATTGAGGTAATATCCGTTGACAATATTTTCGGGGCCGATATTGTTGAAAAAGACGAGCAGTTTGCTTAAAGCATTTTTCGCTTCGGTATCACCATACCAACTGTAAGTCATCGCCATTCTTAAAATACTCTTAATCGCATGAGTTCCAAAATAAATCTCTGCTCCTTCTCTGGCATAAGGAGTTCCAGAACCCGACATGGTATATTCGTCGGGGATTAAGCCGGTTGTTGGGTTTGCCAAATTCGCGTGCAAACGATAAAGAGATGGAATCACGGAATCCCAAAAGTCGACACCACTGAAGTCACCAAAGGTACGAAACCAACCCACGGCGATATCTGAGGTTTTCTTCGGATTGTCATAATTGTCACCGGGCATGAGTTCGAATCCTTCATATCCCCCAAAATCATGCGTACGGATGTTATCGAGCATGGCATGGGCTTCCTCTGCATAGTTGATTGCCCCTTCAGACCCCCACACACGATTGGCAAAAATTAGAGATAAAGCAATATCGCAGTCGGACCCCGTTTCCGAACCTTCTGAAACCGGATAAAGCTCATTCAAATTTTGCCTCCACTGCATCAGTCCAGATTCAGTGAGATGGCTCTGCACATAACCGTATAAACGGTCGAACAGAACCTGGTCATTAAAGTACACCGAAAAAAACAAACCATAAGCCATATATTCAGAATCAATACTGCCCTGTGCTGCAACATAAGAGGTAGAACCCTCCGTTTTTACATACTTCGATTTCCATGATTCCCACTCTTGTCGAAGCATCGTTGAGCTTGTTCCATATTCTCTACCGTGGAGCTAAGACCATGGGGATATGTAGATGTGGCAGTGGTTACAGCAGTCGTCGTAGCATAAGCAGGAGAAGTAAGGGCACATAATAGTAGAACAACCAGGCAAGAACGAAACCATTTTCTCATCGTGATTCTCATATCTCTAACCTCCACTTTTAAAAATGCATGGATGCTCCATTCTGGATCACAATAATATCTTCTCTAATCACTAGGTAATCGAAGTTTGTTACCTATAGTATTTGTGTTCCAACCCTATATTTCCTTCGTAATTTCCATATTACTAATTTCCAAACTTACCCAACAAAACCAAACAAAAGACTGCAACGAAAGTTCTCCCCTTCCATGCAGTCTTATACAATCCTCGCTTAACACTTCTCTATAATAAAATCTGCTGCCTGCTCCGGTGTGATGTGTGATACATCCACCTTTGTGGTACGTAAAGCATAAAACAACGGGATGCGTTCAATCGCCCCACCATCGAGAAAGACACTATTGTTCAATTTTTTCTTTAACGCCTGAGAGGTCGTCGTTTTTCCTACCCCCATGGTTCCACCAATTACATAAATATGCTTCATACAAATCTCACCATTTCAACAACTTCGTCATAAATACTTCACAAAAAGCAAGATCGCGAACTCCAGTAGCGGCAAACCCGCATAGACAGACGTACCGTAATGTTCTTTCAGATCTTCTCTTAACTTTCTGTAATTCATTCAGGCTCATCCCTTTCGTTCAAAAGCTCCCTTCGCAGATAATTCATGTTTCAAGTACCTCTTCACTCATAATGATGCGTTTAACTCATTGACTCTATTACACTACCTCTAAAGACTTCTTCCCTTTAACTGCGATATTCTGTTTAAGATGCTTAACACTTACGTCCCTGTCAAAAGCATACTTTCCTAAATAGGTAACACTACTAGGGAGCTCAACTTTTGATAAGTTACTACAGCCCGAAAAAGCTTTGAACCCAATTGCTGTAACACCTTTAGGTATTAGAACATTATTTAAACTCGTGCAGAGAGCAAAAGCATGATCCCAAATATCTAGGACACTGCCAGGAATTACAATACTCTTTAAGCTGCTGCAACCCTTAAAAACCCGAGAGCGGATGTCTTCAACGCGGCTTGGTATTGTAACACTTGTTAAGCTTTTACAGTTGAGAAAGGCACCAGGATTGATCCAAATAACACTGTCCGGCAACACTACTTTGGTTATACTACTACAACCAGAAAATGCTCTATCCCCAATGAAGGTAACACCTTCGTGAATGTGAACACTTGTTAAACTAGAGCAATGAGAAAAAGTATATTCGTTTATCGAGTTGATACGGTTTGAGAGCTTAACTCGATCACTTAACCAATGAACTTTTTTAGATCATTGATGGAAATGGGTCTTTTTGTCATGTGGACACCTCCTATATTGTCAAAGGAAAACAGGATAGCCAACGGGCTACCGCTCAACTTTACTACTCTCCTAAACAAATAACAACATTTTGCAGACGTTTCTTTTCGCAAAATAATCTCTCCACTCACTGTCGTTCTTCGGACAAAGGCTCGTTTCGAGAAACATTTTGCTTTCACGACCGCAAGATCACCCTTCTATCAACTTTAGCAAGTCTTCCATAGACTCAAACCCCTCATCAGTAAACACATATTTTCTGATTTCGCCATGGATAGTTGCTTTAATAAGCCCCATGACCTGACCTCTCTCTTTTCTAAAGGTCATCGGTAACTCGCCATAATATTCAGAATCAAAAGAGGACTCAGTAAAATTCTGCTTATTGAGATATATGAGCCTAATGAAATTCAAAATATTAGCTGTAATTTGATCTTCAAGGCTAAGATTCTCTACTTTAAACATCTTCATTAATTCAATTTCTGAATATCTCATGCACTGCTACCTCCTATGTTTTCCAACAAAAGTGTTGAACCGCATATTTGTGACTGGTTGTTACTCTTTTGTATACATTTTGTCATGATTTACAATAAAAAACGGGATAGTATTGCCAAATGCTAATTTTTGCTGAAAGAACAGATTCAATTCTAACTCATTAGTATTTGTTACTCAATAAAATATGAGTAAACACCAAATCTATCCTTCAATATTTTATCAATATGATTAATGGCTTTTTCGATTTCCTCTTTAGACATGGTTTTTGACGCATCACCTTTGGTTAAGGAATATACTAACCCAAATAATTCATCTTTTGACATATCTTCAATTCCGTTACAATTGGCTCAGGAAGGTTGAAACTTAATGTCATGCCATCCATTTCAATTAACATATCTTCTAAATAGTATTTATAGATTTCAGTAATGTCGCTTAAGTCTCCAATATCTAAGATAAAATTCTGCTTTCTCAATTGTTTTATCACATTGCTGTTCTTTGTGTTTATAACTATTCTTAACTCGCTTTGGTTCTGAAATCTTACATCCTTTAGAAATAGTTCCATTGGGTACTTTGAACGAGTTAAAAATGGGATGTTCTTATCTAAGTATGTCACTGGCTTTATTAAGATTTCTTGTCTGGAAACCCCCAATGTTTCAAGGTGATTATAAACTCTTTCGAAAAATATATTTGGACTTTTTATAATTACAAATACTGGTTTATTTTTGTCAGGAAGACACTCTATAGATTCTCTTGTTTTATATTTATAAAAGTCTCTAAAGTAACTATCCTGAACGTAAGCTACATTAGCGCAACTATCAGTTTCCTTAAAGTATTGATAATGAAATGAGTGATTGTAAAGACCGAACATACAGAAGCAAGGAAGTTCGTTTACATCATCACTTTTTAAATATGATAGATTCCCTTGAGTGCACCCCTTAACATTATCTCTAAGTTCTCGTAGTACCAAGTAACTTTGTATATCATAAGTTGGAAAAGAGCAATATACACCTTCCAACAAATCGCCCCTTCCTTTGCCTTCTTTCGTTTCAAGTTCAATCCAAAATTTGGGTGTATTTAGTTTTATCGTTCCCTTTGAGCAAAACGATTCCGCATATTGTTTTTCTGTGCATCTAAATAACCAATATATTTGAGTTATTTCATCCATGAGTTCACCTCATCAAAAAACCTTCTAGTTGATATGTGCGACAAAAAAGACTATACTTTGGCTATTCTGTTTAGAATTATTAAGCTAGAACACCTTCTAATATATAGTCCGGTCAGTGCTTGCTGTATAAAAATTCATTAACCTATGTTCATTGTGTCAACGTCAGTTAGAATCGTCGGTTAACTTCTTGCACTTTGCTAGTGTAACTAGGTAAAGGAGGAGTATGGATACCCACTATCAGCCTATCTTTCAAGCAGTAAGTAGACACCCACTATTTACAACATTAGCATGGTACAACAACGACCTACTATACAAATCTGCTCTTTTTGAATATTCCGGCGGCAATTACCTACCGGTCC
>CALCNS010000364.1 GCA_937897315.1 uncultured Bacillota bacterium | reverse complement strand
TGACTGGAGTTCAGACGTGTGCTCTTCCGATCTGCTGAGTTGGTCGCTTCCCTAGCTTCACGGTCGGACCCTAGGCCAGTACGCTCAAATTTTCCGTTTCCGGGTAGCATTTGTGTTTCAAGTCGATAAACTCCAATCATGCCGCTCTTGCCTTGTGATACTGTATACACATTACCTGGATTGCTTAGCCCTTCAGGTATGATCTTACCCCCACCCTGCTCAGGAACCGAAATGTAGTGCTGCTCAAAGGTTTCATTGTCGATATAAGAAAAATTCACATCGTAAAATTCCATTCCGCCGATTTTCTTCATTTGCTCTTTGACGCGTCGACGCATCTCCAATGCAAAGACTAAAATCTCGGCGATCTCTTCTTTGCTAAATTCTCCATGAGGATAAAGCAGCTTCGTAAAAGCGGACACAATTTTGCGTACAGCAATCACATCTCGCTGATTCAGATTGTTTCCAAAGCGGAAGAAACGGTCACTCACATCACCAAACGGCTCTTTACGCATCTCGCGCATGAATTCAGCAAGGTAGTCCGTTATAAAGCCATAATCATTGGTGAAGGATTCAGGGCGATATTTTGGGACCTCCCAACCGGGTATATAACAATGCATTCGGTCTAGAAAGGCCGTATCGTAGGCTATTGCTTCAGGGAATGGATCAAAGAGATGCGATGTTTTTAAGAGAACCTCTACACTTTGATTGATATTCCCCACAAATACCATTGAAGCCGAAGCAGCCTTCTCTTCCTTTCCTCTGGCAAAGGATCCAGAAGCCATGTAATCCTTCATGATTTGAATGCCATCTTTATCTTTGAAGGTGATGCCTGCAACTTCATCAAAAGCTACACAATCCCAAAGCCCAACTAACCCAACTTGCTTTGTTGACATGTTATAGAAGAGGTTCGCAACCGTGGTTTGCCCTCCGGAAACCAAAATACTGTTTGGTGAAATCTCTTTGTATAAGTGTGATTTTCCTGTGCTGCGTGGGCCCAACTCGCAAAAATTGAAATTGTTCTCAATAAGCGGCAGTAATCGAGCCAGTTGCAACCACTTTTCTCGAGTTGTGAAACGATCCGCTTCCATTCCGGTAGAACGTAGCAGAACCGTTATCCACTCATCCTTGGTAAACTCACGGCGACCCGCTTTGATTTCATCCATATCGATATGAGGCATTTGAATGGGGGTCAGTCTGACAATACTGATTGGCGTAGACTTTCTGTCTTCTTCAATATACTCGTATTCAAGCCCAATAATGCACCAAATACCCCCGCATAGCAGACGGTCATACTTTGAAACATACTCCGAGGAGATCGGAATATATCGAATTCCTAGGTTCGAAAAATCCGCTTCATAACGGTCATATTTAATGTTCAAACTTACTGTTATGCGATCAATGACCGTATAACTACCTCGTTCACGCAAGCTCGATAATACTTTTTGCGACTCATCCGGTCGTACAAAGTTTTCTGAGAGGATTCTCTTAACGTTTTTCATGCCTTCCTCAACGATTTGCGGGTCATCGGTAGAGCAATACTGACCCAGTAAAAACTCCAAAACATAGACAGGCACATTGGCCCCTTCTTTAATTGCCTTCGTCAGATCTTTGCGGACAATTCTTCCATCAAAATACTTACGCAGTTTCTTATTGATGATTGCATTCTTATCATCTGTTTCCGTTGTGTATTGCGTTATTTCTGAGGACATAGCAGAACCCTCCTTTCCTTACAATTCGAAACCGAACTCATCTGCAAATGCGATATCGATGATAAACTCCACTTCTTCGGGAACATCGATATTGTTACTAATGACAAGTCGATAAATCTTGTTTCTATTGTACTTCATTTGCTTCAATGCAAACCTTACACGGTATACTCGTTCCGAAGCATTGGTGCTCGTTCTATCGGCGATCACCTTCTGCAAGTCACTAACAGGAACCCCCGTTTCATCGGTGAAATGCAAGTTATAACTGCACGGTTGAACCTTTTCACCTATTGGTTGTTTCTGCAGGAAATCCAGTGAGAACATGAGGTTAGAAATTTTCCGACTTTCAGAAATGAGCGATAAACCTGGGTTCTGCACTTCAACATATGTTTTCGAACCTGCTCGCAAAGCCTTGTAAGTAATGACCGGAACAACCATCTCCTGTAAGCTGATTCCTCCATGTACGTAGTTCTCTCCTCCACCCTGAACTTTAATGCGCACGGTATCTTGGGGGGCATACCCTTTCATGGGTGTCCCATGTAAAGTTCGTTCCGTATTAACAGGCAATAAATAGTCTGCCTTTGTTTCAGGGGTTACGAGCGCATAGCGTCGACCAAGCTCTAATAATTCACCACTAAATGTTTGGCGACTGATTTTCTGGCTCTCTTCAAGAGGTTTGTAAGTGTAAAGGAAGCCATGATCCGCTGTGATGAAAATATTGCTTCCGCTCAAATCGTTAGCAATTAGCTTCACGAGAGCGGTCAGTTCTTCAATCGCATCATTGCATGCCTCAAACACTTTCACTTCAGTAGCAGCTTTATCACCAGTTGCATCAATTGTATTGTGATAAATATAGACAATATCTTTGTTCGCCACCAATTCACGCCGTTCCGGGCTCTTCATCTGAATTAACTCTTTATAAGTCACCGCTACACTCGCTGGGTTTGCTTCGCACAATATCATACCCCGTTGTTGTGTACTAACCGTCGGATTCCCATCCACAAATACATCGAGTTTTTCGTTTACCGATATCTCATTACCGGGTAAAAGTGCTGCCATTCCGAATTTGGTGACGCTTGGAAAGATACTTTGAATTGCATCAAGAGTCGCTTTGCCCTTCGTGGCATGACCAAGGGTTTCGGTAAGCTCCGCAGCAACTTCATAGCGCAAAGCATCGGAAATCACTACAAACACGCGGTTCCCCTTTCTGGCATTGGGGTAAACAAAGCGGTTGTAGAATCTCCGTTGTTCCGTAATTTCCGATATATACCCAAGCGAAGCCAAGTCACTTGCTATGGCTTTGGTCCATGCCATTGTCAGCTGCTTTAAAAACCACTCGCAATATAAATTTTCAACTACATCACAACACTTCTTCAAAGAGTCCTCTAATAGAGGAGTTGGATTTTTTAGGGTATGACCAAAATTGAGTTGGAAATGCCGATAATGACTGTCCATTTCAAAAGCGTCGGTTAGATACAGCTTCCAAAGCTTTGTGGGTTCAACAAAGTGGAAGCCTTCAATATGAGCCAAGTAAAATTCTTGCATCCTGGCTATGTAATAGAGACTCTCATGATATTTTTCGGTCAAAGAATACCAAGCTGAGGTTCGTCTATTCTCCACGACTCGGAAAATATCTTCCACTTTAATGATGTTACCTCCGATTTCATCAAAGAACCGCTTCAAGATGCTTTCGTTAATCGCTGGAAACGTATCACTCTTTATAAGGACTTGAATATCTATTTTATCAAACCGTTCTGTAAGACGTAATTCTTGTTCCACATAACGACTAATCTCTTCTAAATCGTTACTTCCACTGCTACGTTGCCATTCGTGAACGAGCTGATAACAGTACGCTTTGCTGGAATCCGAAATATACCTCTCTAGGCCGCGCAAATAAGAACTGGGCAATGTTTGTGATAAAGCAGTAATCAGGATGTGTGCTGCAAGATCAAGGAGGGAGCGATCCTCCGAATACATAAAGCCGGTGTACTTCTGTACAAGCTGCCAAAATGCTTCAATATTGCCAAACTTCTCAATATTGATTAACAACTCATTTGTTTCTTTGTTTAGAGCTGATGACAATACGGCAATGATGATGTCTTGGGCTGATCCACCTTTTAACCCACACAATACTGCCATGATGTCAATATGCAGTTAGAGCGGGGCTTGGTAGGTCCTCCCTATG
>CALCNS010000363.1 GCA_937897315.1 uncultured Bacillota bacterium | reverse complement strand
CCGATCTCTATAAAGGGGTAACAGTGGGGCAATGATCACCAAAAACGAAGATTTATTGGTTTCTCATTTCGATTATATTCTACCGGAACATCTTATCGCACAAAGTCCACTACAAAAAAGATCGGACTCAAGATTGATGATTATCGACCGACAGACCGGTTTTATTGCTCATGATTTGTTTGATCATATAGATGATTGGCTGAAACCGGGAGATGTTTTAGTAGTCAATAATACGAAAGTGATACCAGCCAGATTACTGGGTCGAAAAACTAGCGGGGGACATGTAGAGTGTTTATTGCTTGAGAGGGTTGATTCCAACACTTGGAAAGCATTGGTTCGTCCCGGTAGAAGACTTACGCTTGGTGCAGAAATGGTTTTTGGAGACGATTTATTGCATGGAGTCGTACTAGAAAGACTAGAAGACGGGGAACGCTTGATACGTTTCACCTGGCCGAATTCCTTGACGTTTGAAGCAGTACTGGATCAATTAGGAGAGATGCCGCTACCTCCTTATATTCACCTACCTCTGTCCGACAAAAATCGGTATCAAACCGTATATGCTAAGGAATCCGGTTCAGCAGCAGCCCCTACAGCCGGCCTGCATTTTACTCCCGAGCTGATGGATAAGTTAGAACAGATGGGTGTGGAATGGGTTTCCTTGACGCTGCATGTAGGTTTAGGAACATTTCGACCGGTGAAGTCTGAAAAAATTTCTGAACATAAAATGCATTCAGAATACTATCAATTATCGGAGCAAGCAACGACCAGAATCAATCTAGCCAAAGAAGAAGGAAGAAGAGTTATCGCAGTGGGAACTACATCCTGCCGCGTATTGGAGTCACAAACGAATGAGCAGGGTCAAGTACAATCCGGAAGTGGATGGACAGATATTTTTATCTACCCGGGGTATGATTTTAAATGTATTGATGGGTTGATAACAAACTTTCATTTGCCAAAATCTACCTTGCTTATGCTGATCAGTGCCTTTTCCAGTTGGGATATTGTGAAAGATGCATATTTAAAAGCTATAGAAGAGGAATATCGTTTTTTTAGTTTTGGCGATGCTACTTTTTTTGCTTTACATGACAGATCATCTTAAAGAAACAGCGCAACCGAAGAAAAGGTGCGCTGTTTTTGAAAAATCATTGTCAGAAAAGACGAAAATGGATATAATATAAAAATACAATGTGAAAGATTGAGGTACACATATGTTTCAATATGAATTGCTCCATGAAGAAACCGGAAGCTCTGCACGATTGGGGCGGGTGACAACTAACCATGGTAGCTTTGAAACCCCCGTCTTTATGCCAGTTGGAACTCAAGCAACCGTGAAGAGTATGACCCCAGAAGAATTGAATCAATTGGGTGCTAAGATTATCCTAAGTAATACTTATCATTTGTTTCTCCGGCCTGGAGAAGATTTGGTAGAAGAAGCCGGTGGTTTACATCGTTTTATGAATTGGCAAGGATCCATTTTGACCGATAGCGGTGGGTTTCAAGTCTTTAGTTTGGATCAATTGCGAAAAATTTCGGAAGAAGGAGTCGCATTTCGATCCCATATCGATGGCAAAGCCTTGTTTTTGACACCCGAAAAAGCAACCCATATACAAAATGCCTTAGGTTCCGATATTATCATGGCCTTTGACGAATGTGCTCCTTATCCAGCGGATCGCTCATATATTGAAAAGTCGCTTGAACGCACCTCTCGTTGGGCATTGCGCTGTCAACAGGCACATCGGAGACCCGAGG
>CALCNS010000362.1 GCA_937897315.1 uncultured Bacillota bacterium | reverse complement strand
CGAGATTCCGAAACGTGACTGGAGTTCAGACGTGTGCTCTTCCGATCTCAGTTACAGGATGCAGGTTATGAAGTGGTGGACTGGCGCGAAATCGCCGATTTATACGTAGTTCATACCTGCGCAGTCACCTCGCAGGCAGCGGCTAAGTCACGTCAGCAAATACATCAAGCTCACCGAAAGAACCCTGAAGCGCAAATTGTGGTGATGGGCTGCTATGCACAGCTCGATGCGGAAGTCATTTCCGAAATGCCGGGGGTGCGATTTGTGATTGGCACAACCGAAAGACAACGCTTTTTGGGGAACTTAGCTCAGAGAATCTTGGATAAACGGGATGACAGAGTAGAAAACCTCGTGAGAGAGTTTCAGACTGATGAAACCTTTGAAGAAATGAAGGGGATAAATCAAGCAGATTACAGCCGTCCCATGATTAAAATACAAGAAGGATGCAACAATTTTTGTAGTTATTGTATCATTCCCTATTTGCGTGGTCCCGAGCGCAGTCGTGAAGCAGAGCATATACTGGAGGAAGTACGGGGGTTGGTGGCCCAAGGTTATCAGGAAATCGTGCTGACAGGGATTCATTTATCGGCTTGGGGTAAGGATTTAGTACCTCAGCAACATATCACAGACTTGCTGCGAGCAATAACGAGAGTGGAAGGGTTGCATAGGGTGCGCATTTCTTCGGTAGAACCTACCGATGTGGACGAATCTTGGTTGGATTTTATGGTGGAAGAACCAAAATTCTGCCGTCATTTACACATTCCTCTACAAAGCGGTTGCGATACGGTCTTGTCACGGATGAATAGGCGATACCATACGGCGTATTATCGCGAATTGGTCTCAAAACTTCGAACCCGTCTGCCAAATATTGCGATTTCAACCGATCTCATTGTTGGCTTTCCGGGTGAAACCGAGGAAGAAGCTCGCCAAACCTATGAGTTTTGCCAAGAGATGAAATTCTCACGTATGCATGTCTTCCGTTTTTCTGCTAGAAAGGGTACCGTAGCTGCAACACTTCCTCACCCTGTCTTAAAAGAGGTGGCAGAACGAAGGAGCCAGGAAATCAGGGAATTAGCCGGTCAGATGATGGCTGATTATGCCCATGCGTTTATCGGTAAGGAGCTGGAAGTGTTATTGGAAGAGGGACGAAACGGGGCAGATATTGCGGAAGGATACTCAGACGAGTATATTCGCATTCGGGTTCCTTACAAAGGGAAGATTCCCAAGGGTGGGCAATTGGTTAGAGTGCATATTACAGGTTGGTCATCAGAGGGATTAATAGCCGAGATCTGTTAATCCAAAATCAAAAACTGACTAACTCGTTTATCTTCTTTTTGAGGAAAGAGATGAACGAGTTTTTTTATTGCTCATTCCGACAAATATGAATCATTTCAGTTGATATTTAATTCAATTTAGAAGAACGAAAAATAGTAAGATGTTACTATTCAAAGCGTAACATCTTACTATTGATAAGTTTGAAAGTTGTTTTATACTTATGTTAGATGTCATTTAAAGAATAAGCAATGTCTCGGGGGGTGATTACATGCTATTGAGAGCCGGTTATTCATTAAGAGTGGATGAACCCATTTTGGTGGGCTTCGGGTGCTGTGGCTTATCTCAATATGAAGTCATGCAAATTGACATTTTTAAACCCATCACAGCATAAAGAACGTTTGACGAGGTGGAGAATCCTATGATCATATCTCAATATTCTAGCGCTCTTGAAATCAATGAAGCGAAAGGGAAGAAAGTCATCTACAATTTACTCAACCATAGTATCGGCATGATTCGGGCGGCGTCATATGCAGAAGCGGAACAAGGCTATGCTCTACAGCTTCCCAAGGACGACTTATCTGTTCTCATAGACATGGATGTCTTGGTCGAAGACAAGAAGGATGATAGGGAGAAAGCACTCTATTACACAAGGAAATCTCCTTTTAGTAACCCTGTCGGTTATTTAACCATTTTAACTTGTCTCGATTGCAATCTAAAATGCGAGTATTGCTCGCAGAAGCATTTCATGAATGGGCAAAAAATGGATGCCACTCGAAGTGAAAGTATCGCTGCCTGGGCAACCAATTGGATAAAAAGCAATCATTTACAGCATATTACAGTATCCATAATTGGTGGAGAACCTCTACTGAACATGTCTCCGTTAAATATCATCTTACCGGCCCTTCGCCGAACCGGTGCTCAAATCACTGTCAATGTAGTCACCAATGGAGTACTCCTAGATACAGAAATGGTTAAGAAACTAGTCAATTTGAACATAGAGAAGGTCCAAGTGACCCTCGACGGAGATGCAACTACCCATGATCAGATTAAGCACATACGCCGAGAGGGAACTTTTCAGACCATTTTGGAAGGTGTAGAAAGATGTACAGAAGCCGGATTAGAAGTGGACATTCGCATTAATTATCCAAAACGAAAAAAAGAACAAGCCACGAATGCTTTGAGAGCATTACGCGACTTGAAAAATAAGTTCAGGATTCAAGTATATTTCTCCGAAGTTCAAACCGAACCATTCTTCTGTTCCAATGAGATGGCTAACATCATCCCGGATTTCTATGAAATGGCCTATGGAATGGGTTTCTCTATACCAGGGCCTTTTGGCTCGCTGCTCTGTCAAGCGGAATCTGACCATGGTTTTACCATCGATCCCACTGGAGTTGTGTACAAATGCTACAACTCGGTGGGTATGCCGCATCAGCAACTGGGTGAAATCGTAGATGGACGGTTGATGGTGAAAAACCATGCTGTACTCAACAATCATCCCATTTTAGATTGTCTTTCATGCAAGTACTTCCCGGTTTGCCGGGGAGGGTGCAAACACATGCGCCAAGCTAGAAATCTTGCCCCCAACACTCGCATGTGTGGTTATGATAATTATCAACTTGCCGAACAACGAATATTGCCTTTGTATATCGGTTCACTGCTTCGCAAAGCAGTTAAGTAGCGCTGCGATGATCGGATTCCTTTTGGATAAGGCCAAGAATACGCTCTTTTCGTTTCTCCTGCATAAATGGAATCTGGTTCCCGTCACGACCATCCTCTTTGTAAACTTCGGGTAGAAATTCGAGACCATCGTCGAGAAGCTTCAGCAGCTGTTCATACTTTTTTTGCTTCTCCAACACTTGAAACAGATTATTGTAAATACGAATGATAGCTTGGGGATTGGTTTGATTCCTGAGCTTTTTGTATTTGTGAAGCAGATCAAACCCTAGCTTCTCTGCATCGACCAATCTTCCCATGGAAAAATATGATTCCATGATGTAGTGGTCCACGAATTCTCGGGGGAACGCGGATTTAGTCTTTCTGCACCACTGTAAAGCATCTTCCGGCCGATTGGCGTAGAGATAGATGTTGATGATTCGATGATGATGGAGCAGAGAAGGGTCTTTTTCGAGGTCGGAAAGACAAATCTCTATGACCTTGCCAATACCCAGCGCAAAAGACATTCCTTGCATGCTGGCGATGGAGAGTGGTTGGTTCAGATGTGGATGGGATGCTGCGTATTTTTCAGCAAATGCTTCTGCCTCCAGAGCCAGTTGTTTGGCGGTATGGATGAGCTGCAAATTCTTCATCATCCAGATGCGATACTCAATCTCTGCATCCGGACCATTGCTTTCTAGAAAATTCTCAGCTTGGTACAAAATATCGTAGTATTTATCGGGTTCTAAGTTAAAGGAGTGCCTCGTCATCCATTTAAGTAACGCTTCTTTATTGGTGATCTGAAACAATTCATCAATGGTGACTCCAAAAAGGCGCGCCATAGCAGGTAAAAGATCGCTGCTTGGCGTAGCAGTTCCTTTTTCCCATTTGAAGACAGTAGAGAGGCTAACCCCTAACTCTGCAGCTAATCCACGTTGGGTTAAAAGCCGCTTCTCTCTTAGTTTATTGATTTTTTCGCCCATGATGTTTCTCATGGTCATCCTCCTCAAGCACCTTTTATCATGAATTTACCATGATTCAGGCTGACTGGCAAGAGGAAATTTCCTTGACTTTCCCAAAGAAAAGTGATTAGATAAGAAGCGAACAAACTAAAGGGGGTATTTTTCATGTCTTATGATTTTACTACCGTTGTGAATCGTCATGCACAAAACTCTTCCAAGTGGGCTTTGATGAAGACAAAGAATCCCAATGTTCCCGAAAATATCATCCCGTTATCAGTGGCAGATATGGAGCTGAAAAATGCTCCGGAAATCATCGAAGGTTTAAAAACCTACCTGGATGAGATGATATTGGGTTATACTTCGCCGGGAGAATCCTATTTTACGGCTCTCATAGATTGGATGAAACGTCGTCATCATTGGACCGTTCAAAAAGAATGGGTACTCTTCACCACCGGTGTGGTCAGCGCTGTTGCTGCTGCGATACGAGCTTATACCGAACTTGGGGATGGTGTGATTATACAGCAACCTGTCTACTATCCATTCAAAATGATGGTGGAAATGAATGGACGAAAAGTGGTCAATAATCCCCTGAAGCTCATTGGTAATCGTTATGTTATGGATTATGAAGACTTGGCCGAAAAGGCAAAAGACCCTCACAATAAGATGATTATTCTCTGCAGCCCTCATAATCCGGTTGGCCGGGTGTGGGCCAAAGAGGAATTAGAAAAACTAGCGCGAATTTGTATCGATAATGATGTCGTTATGATTTCGGACGAGATTCATTTTGACCTGGTGCGACCTGGTGTGCACCATACGGTTCTATCGACCATTAGCCCGGAAATTGCCGATCATAGCGTGGTTTTAACTGCCCCATCCAAAACATTTAATCTGGCAGGCATGCATACCTCGAACATTATCATTTCGAATCCAGTATTACGCGAAAAGTATGCTCCTCATGCTGCTCGAAGTTTAACCGTGTTAGGGTTCAAAGCCTGTGAGTTAGCTTACACCAGAGCCGAGAAGTGGCTAGATCAATGTATCGAATTGCTCTTCCATAATGCGGATGTGGTCGAAACCTTCTTGAAGGAGAAAATGCCCATGGTGCACGCTTTGCCTTTGGAAGGTACGTATTTGCAATGGATTGATTTTAGCGCTTGGGGACTCGACCACTTATCTCTTGAGAAATTTATGTTGGAAGAAGCGTTTTGGTTTACCGATGAAGGGTATATTTTCGGTGACGAGGGGATTGGATACGAGCGGATCAATTTAGCTGCTCCCACCTGGGTGATTGAAGAAGCTCTCGTACGTTTATATGAAGCGGCGAAAAAACGCGGTTTCGTTCAATAGAAACGACATATGGTAGCGTTAGGCATCCGTTTTCAAGCGGATGCCTTTTTTGTGAGTACAGTCACACAGAAACAACTATGCAAATGAGAATAATTATCGTATAATAGTCCTGAAAGCAATGCTTACCAAAGTGAAAGAAGGATAGGTGAAACGTATGATGTCAACACCTTATGATCCGTCTTATATTCACCAGGACGGTATAGAAGTGATTTATTTGGCGGGAGGTTGTTTCTGGGGATTAGAGAAATTAATGCAGAGCATTCCCGGTGTCGTGCGCGGAGTGAGCGGGTATGCCAATGGCAAGGCAGAAATTGTTCCCGATTATGATTTGGTCTGTGAAGGTAAAACCGGGTATCGAGAGACCGTGCGTGTGGAGTATGACCTCAAAAAAGTCAGCTTGGATGCGATTTTGTTCGTTTTTTTTCGAGTCATCGATGTAACCCTAACGAATGCACAAGGGAATGATTATGGCACGCAATACCAAACCGGTATCTATTACACCAATGAACGCGACCAAAAGATTGTGGAACAAATTGCTACGTTAATAAAAGCCCGCAGTAAGAAGTTTGCTGTGGAGATCAAACCATTAGAACGTTTCTACAAAGCGGAGGAATATCATCAGGAGTATCTAGACAAAAACCCCTATGGGTATTGTCACATTGCCCCGCATGAGTTTAAAGAGGTGAAGGAAATGCTGGTTGACCCTGGCAAATACAGGCGTCCAACCGAAGAAGAGATCAAGGCCAAGTTGACCCGCCATCAATATGGGGTGACACAATTGGCCGATACAGAACCCCCTTTTCACAACGAATATGATAAGCACTTCGAAAAGGGTTTATATGTCGATCGAGTGACCGGGGAGCCCTTATTCTCTTCGAAGGACAAATATCACAGTGGATGTGGCTGGCCAAGTTTTAGTAAGCCGATTGATCCCGCAGTAGTAGTGCCTGTAAGAGATCTAAGTTTAGGTATGGTGCGCGTAGAAATCCGTAGCCGTAGTGGTAATTCACATTTAGGACATGTCTTTGATCATGAACCGTATTCACCCACAGGGGATCGCTACTGTATGAACAGTGCGGCCTTACGATTCATACCCTATGAAGAGATGGATAAAGAGGGCTATGGTTACTTAAAGCGATTTGTAGAATAGCTAAAAGCCCGGAGCGATGTGCTTCGGGCTTTCTTATGAGAAAATCATCTATAGTTTTTAAGGACTGCTAACGTGGTGTCGATATCCTCATTCTGGTTAAACACACCTACAGAGAATCGCACAAACCGCGAATCCACTTTGCTGACTTGTATGTTGTGCTCCGCCAGATAGCGACGAAGATGGTCGGGCTGTTCTACCGCGATAGAGGTGGTGGCTCCTCGGTAATGCGTGTCGGTAGGAGTAGCCAAATGGTATCCGCATTCCAATAATCCATGTTGCAATCGAGTGTTTAGCTGTTCTAGGTGTTGGTAAATGGAGGGAAGGCCAAGTTCTTCGATCAATTCCAAACCGGAAGACATGGCATATAGGCCTGGAAAGTTCAGGTTGCTGAGCTCGAACTTGCGTGCATCATTCGGGTGGATGTACTCGGTGGTCCAATATTGTTTGTTCACACGGCAGACTCCGGAAGCACCGGCAAAGCTAGGAGCGACTAAGGATAACAAAGCGGGAGATAGCCACAAAAAGCCGACACCCGGGATGCCTAACATCCACTTGTGAGCACCGGCGGCGATTCCGTCAATGCCCCATGAAATGGGTAGAATCGGACTCACTCCTATGCTTTGAATGGCATCGGTGACCAGAAAAACCCCGTGTTTTTGGCAGAGTCGGCCTAATTCTTTTAAATCTGTTTTGTAACCGGTAGGAGATTGGATATGACTAACCGAAATGATACGTGTACGAGGTTGAATGGCTTTTTCAAAGAGTTCAATAGGTAAAAAATGATCAACAGCCTCGAGCACACAAACCTCGACTCCTCGGTTTTTAAGCGCCAACCAAGGCAATGTGTTGGACGTGTGCTCTTGGTCGGTAATGATGACTTGGTCGCCGACCTGCCAAGGAAACCCTTGAGCGATGAGGTTGATGCCTTCCACTGTATTTTTGGTGATAGCAATACCGGAGGGATCGATCCCTTCTAACATAACCGATAACCGTTGTTTGACTTCGGCGACCTTGGCATTCCACTGGCTTTTGTCGCGTAAGACTCCGCTGAAGCCTTCGGCGAAGTATTGTTGTAGGGCTTGCTGGGCTTTTAGACTCCCGCTATTATATAACGCAGAATCCAAGTAGATTTTTTCTTGACAAATCGGAAATTCCCGTCGTACTTCTTCGATATTCAATAGGATGCACCCTCTCTCTATCTTTTGGCATCAGCATAGCACAAGCAAGGAGTCTTGACAAGAAATCTACATCAAAAACAAGAGGTGAAAGGTATGAATCTTAGCATTTTCGATGTCTTGGGACCTATTATGATTGGCCCTTCCAGTTCTCATACAGCCGGTGCTGCACGATTGGCTTATATTGCACGCCAAATCGTGTCTGCACCCTATCATCATGTAGATTTTTATTTGCACGGATCTTTTGCGCAAACCTATCGTGGACATGGAACCGATAAAGCGTTGGTTGCCGGCGCGTTGGGAATGAGAGAGGACGATGAGCGTCTTGCTTCTTCCTTTGAAATGGCAGAGGATGCAAAGCTGACTTATCAATTTTTGCCCATTGAGCTAGAAAACGCTCACGAAAACACCGTGAAGATGGTCTTTCATTTGGATGCTGGTGGCACCAGCGTGGTGATCGGTTCTTCTTTAGGTGGTGCTCGCATACTAATTTCCGAAATCGATGGCTTCCCCACGGAGTACAATGCCACTTCTCCCACCTTGCTGATTACTCAGCAAGACACTCGCGGAATTATCAGCAAGATTACATCTGTTTTGGCAGCAATCGAAATTAACATTGGTGTCATGAAGCTGAGCCGCAAAGATAGAGGGAGCATTGCATCTTGCATTATTGAGACAGATGAACCTATTCCAGATGAAGTAGGAGAAATATTATGTCGTATACCACAAATTCACCGCGTGCGTATTATTAACACATATTAAGCAGGAGGTAGCGGATCATGTATACAACCACCGCGGAACTTTGGGCAGAAGCTCAAAAAAAAGAAGTGCCGTTGTCGCAGATTGTTTTAGAGAGTGAAATGAAGCTGACAGGTACCAGCCAAGAAGTGGTCTACGATCGACTGCGTGTAACCTTTGCTGTGATGAAGAAAGCAGCAGAGAATGCCTTAGAACACCCATTACACACCGTAGGGTCACTGATTGAAGGAGTAGCGCAGACTCAATACCAGTATAGTCAGAGCGGTAAAACGCTCTGCGGACCGATGTTAAATCTAATGATGGCACGAGCATTTTCTTGTTCAGAAACGAACGCAGCCATGGGACGCATTTGTGCAGCCCCCACCGCCGGAGCCAGCGGTATTGTACCCGCAGTCATCTTGACAGTAGCTGATCATTTACAAGCAACGGAAGAAACCGTATTACGTGGTCTTTTAGTCTCCTCTGGCATTGGTGCGGTTATCACTCGCAATGCCACTGTCTCAGGTGCCGAGGGAGGTTGCCAAGCTGAATGCGGTGTTGCTGCAGCCATGGCATCTGCCGCCGCTGTGGAGATGAGTGGCGGCAACGGAGAGCAGGCGATGCATGCCGCTGCGTTTGCTTTAGTCAATATCATGGGCTTAATCTGCGACCCCATAGCCGGTCTGGTACAGATGCCTTGTGCACAACGCAATGCGTCACAAGCCATGAATGCCATGCTCAGTGCCGATTTTGCCTTAGCGGGGCAAAAATGCCCTATTCCCTTAGATGAAGTCATCGATGCGATGTATAAAACCGGGAAGATGCTCCCCATGCAACTACGTGAAACTGCCCTCGGTGGCATAGCAGCCACCCCCACCGGCAAACGCCTCGCCACTCAAATCTTTACCACCTAATACATTTACCACTTAGGGGACAGTCCCCTAAGTGGTAAATATTCGCCAGATAGGGGACAGTCCCCTAAGTGGTAAATAGTAAAGCCCGCTTGGCTAAGCGGGCTTTGTTTTATTTAGCTGTTGATAAAACGTTCAATTTTCACCAGTGCTTCTTTGATCTTCTCTTGTGATGCGGCGTAGGAGATGCGCACATGTTCTTTTCCGCACTCGCCAAACGCGTCCCCGGGAACCACGGCCACACGTTCGCTGCGCAGCAACCCTTCCACAAACTCCCCACCGTTTGGGGCGTATTTTTTTACGTTGGGGAAAATATAGAACGCGCCTTTGGGTTCAAATACATCAAAGCCAAGATTCTTCAATCCATTGTAAATCAAAACACGGCGCTCATTGTATTTTTCGCGCATAAACTCAACATCGGGCATACCGTTCTTCAATGCTTCCAACCCAGCATATTGCGCAGGAGTTGAAGCGCACATCAGGGCATACTGGTGTAATCGACCCACATATTGCATCAGTTCAACCGGTGCACAACAGTATCCGAGACGCCAACCAGTCATCGCAAATGCTTTTGAGAAACCACTGACCAATACAGTGCGTTCGCGCATATCGGGCAGTGAGGCGAAACTAGTGTGTTTGAAGCCATAAGACAACTCCGCATAAATCTCATCGGAGATGACCACTACATTGGTGCCTTCCAGAACTTTGGCAATCGCCAATTGCTCTTCTTTGGTTAAAACAGCCCCGGTTGGATTGTTGGGGTAGGAGAGGATGAGCAATTTGGTGCGAGGGGTTATGGCTGCTTTGATGTCTTCTGCTTGTACCTTGAAACTGTTTTCTTTTGTGGTGGGGATTTCCACAGCCTTCCCACCTAAAATGGTTGTAAGTGGAGCATAGCAGACAAAAGCAGGTTCGGGTACCAGCACTTCATCGTCCGGACCAACAAAGGCACGGATGCACATGTCAATGGCTTCAGAGCCGCCAACGGTCACTAAGACTTCCTGTGCCGGATCGTATGATACTTGGAAGCGAGTATCTAAATAACGAGCAATTTCCTTGCGCAGTTCCATGAGACCATAGTTTGCGGTATAAGCGGTTTTCCCTGCTAACAGAGAATCGATGCCTGCTTGGATGATGTGCTGCGGAGTGATGAAGTCTGGTTCGCCAATGCTTAAGGAGATGACATTGTCCATACTGGCAGCAATATCAAAATACTTGCGAATGCCCGACGGCTTAACAGATGCCACCACCGGTGTGACGACTTTTGAATAATCAATCATAATGCAACCTCCATTGATTTATAATATTCGCATACACTAAATATCTTTTCTCCAGTATATCACCAGCGTTTGAGAGATGCAAGACAAACAGGTTCTTGTAATCTGATAAACTTTGTGTCTTTTCGAACTTTATTGCTTCCCATAAATGGAGTGAATTTGTTGAAGAAGATGGGATACCCCCTCGGCATTTTTGGTTAGAGTTGCCTCGAGCACACCCTCTTCTGTCGGATAAGGTAAAGAAATACGGTTGAGACCATCGCTATGGTATAGCTTATTCCATTCATCCGCTGTGGTGAGAGCATTCTCGTTACGAGCCCACGCTCTTCTTGCTACTCCACTCATCACATCCCAAGGCATCGCCATTCTCAATATGGTATCGACTCGTTCTGAGCCGTCCAACACCATGCCAAACCCACCGTTGATGGCTTTGCCTATGCCCACACCGCCGCCGTTGTGTAGTGCCACCAATGACATTCCGCGAGCCGCGTTCCCTGCATAACATTGCACCGCCATATCGGCCGTTAAGTTGGAACCATCTTTAATGTTGGAAGTTTCACGGAAGGGCGAATCGGTTCCCGAAACATCATGATGGTCACGCCCCATCATAATCGGCCCCACCTCTCCGTTTCGTACCATTTCGTTGAATCGCAACGCTATATTGGTGCGCCCCCAAGCATCCTGATACAGAATACGTGCTTGTGTACCCACCACCAGTCTGTTTTTATTGGCATCGCGAATCCAAACCCAATTGTCTCGATCTTGGTAACGACGATTGGGGTCGATGATCTGCATGGCTGCTGCATCGGTTTTGGCCAAATCTTCTTCTTTTCCGCTCAAACATACCCAGCGGAATGGTCCATATCCAAAATCGAACAACTCCGGTCCCAATATATCTTCTACATAAGAGGGCCAAATAAAGCCATCTAGTGTATTTTCGCCATTCTTAGCGATTTCTTGCACACCGGCATCGAATATGGCCTTCATAAAGCTATTGCCATAATCAAAGAAGTACGTACCTCGTTCTGTCAACTTACGGATGGCATGGTAATGTCTCAGCAATCCCTGATCAACACGTCGGCAAAACTCGTTACGATTCTCTGCCAACAAACGAGTCCTCTCGGCAAAGCTCATCCCAACAGGGCAGTAGCCGCCTTCATACGCCTCGTGGCATGATGTCTGATCCGATAACAAGTCCACCGGATAGCCCACTTCCAACGCATATTCCAACAAATCGACGACATTCCCCAAATACGCAATCGCCGTTGCTTCTTTACTTTCCTGATAGCGGTTGCTTAATTGGAACGCTTCTTGGGGGGTACGAGTAATGTGGTCGACCCATCCCTGTTCATAACGGGTCTGTACACGGCTTTCGTCCACTTCCGCCACTAAGGCGACTCCACCGGCAATCTTACCGGCTTTACCTTGTGCACCAGACATGCCCCCCAATCCAGAGGAAATGAAGAGCAATCCTGTCATATCGGTTGCACCGGGGTTAATGCGCCTCGAAGCATTCAGCACGGTATTATACGTTCCATGCACAATCCCTTGAGGTCCAATATACATCCAACCTCCGGCTGTCATTTGCCCATAGTTTGAAACCCCAAGAGCTGCCAAACGCTTAAAGGATTCCAGGTTGTCGGCGATTCCAACCGTCAATCCGTTGGTTAAAATTGCCCGCGGTGCCAAAGCATGAGAACGGAATAAGCCAAGGGGGTGACCGGACTCGACAACCAACGTCGTATCCGGAGTTACTTCTGCTAAGTATTTTTTCAATAACCGATATTGCATCCAATTTTGACAAACCTGGCCGGTTTCACCATATGTCACTAGTTCATATGGATACAATGCTGTCGCAAAGTCTAAATTGTTGTCTATCATGACTTGGAAGGCTTTCCCTTCTACACAGCGACCGTCATATTCCTCAATAGGCTTGCCATAAATTCTGCCTTCCGGTCGAAAACGATACCCATAAATTCGGCCAAAGGTCAGTAATTCTTGAAGAAATTCCTCCGCCAACTCTTTTTGATGACTTGGTGGAATGTAACGCAACGCATTGCTCAAAGCTAAGCGAATATCGCTGGCCGAAAGTTGAGCAGTCCTTCTCGGAGCACGACGAATGCCATCGACAAAACTAGGCGTTTGTCGCGGCACATCTGCTTCGGTTAGACGCAACAAATAGGGAGCATCGGACATAGTAAAAACCTCCTTGTATATGGTTTTAATCCTATCTATATACCAGTTTACTAGGCTTGATTCCTCCTTTTGTGAAGGATATATCGAATTCAGGAAAGATTCTGCTTATAAAAAGTTACACTTTAACAAGGTATTTTTAACTTGGAAGCGAATTGTTAGGAACAGGTTGTCACGAAACAACCTTAAAAAGAGGAGGAATCATCATGGAGTTAAAAGTTCGTCGTGCTACTTGGGAAGATCTCGATCGCGCATGTGAGGTCGAAGCGGCTGCCATTAAGGGATTAAAGTATTTGCGAGCAGTCTCTGAAGAGTTTATCAATGACCCGGTCGGAGAATTGGGCGTTGTGGAAATCGACGGCAAGATTGTTGGAGTGGGTAAATATACCATTTTATACGATGGAGGGGCTTGGTTGGAAACACTAAGGGTGGATCCCGAATACCAAGGCCGGGGTGTTGGTAAAGCATTTTACAATCGGTTCTTTGAACTAGCCGATGCACAAGGCGTTCAACGCATGGGGATGTATACCGGTTTTACCAATGTGGTCAGCAAGGGGTTGGCTTTACGCTATGGCTTCACTGTCACCGGAACCTATCGAGGTGCTAATTTGGCTGTCGATGCACAAACCCCGGTGAATCCGGAATTTGCAAAAGATTTCCGCTTGTTAAATGAAGACGAAGCGGTAGAGAAAATGTCTGTGATGAATGCACCATGGGAAGGTCACATGGTAATGAATCGAACCTTTTATCCCATGAATGACGGTTTATATCGCGGGTTGGCTCGTGAAGGCAAAGTTTTTTACGACGAGAAGAGCGATAATTTGGTCGTATTGGGTGCAAGATTCATGCCGGAGACCGCTCTGCATATAGGGTTGTATCGCGGAGACGCCCACAAAATTTTGGAATTTGCCAAATGGGTTGCCGTTCAACGTAAGGTGCCTAAGGTGACTATTATGTTTCCACCTACTTTGCGTCAAACGGAGGAAGAATTGTTACACGAGGGATATGTTCTGGAAGCCGGAGATTGCATCGTCTGCGAATGGTATCGAAACAAATAGCAAAACAAAGAAATTATTTGAAAATAATCTTGCACGAAAATATACTATATGATATACTCTATGCAGAGGAGGTGTGATTATGATTGAATGGGTGAGAAACGTTCGAGCAGAGCCTTATGCGACGCTCTACGAAAGTAATATTACCCTGAACAAACCCGCTGCGGAGTTATTGAAAGAAGCACAGTATATTCAAATGGGAATTACTTCAGACTGTGGTTTTATTGTCATTCAGCCGGTCAGTTCTGAAGAAAAAGTCGTTTCTACCAAAGACATTGGTATATTCCACTTAATCGTTGCTCGCAGTTATTCACGTGTTACCAACCGTGCATTCATGGAAATGTTACGTGACAGATGCCACATTGCGCTCAGTTATAATGCCGGCACACGCTATCCTGTTACGCTCGATAAGGAAACGAACATCTTATACATCGATCTGAATCATCCCGTTAAGGGAGGTAGTTTGTATTGATGACATGGATTTGGTTAATCATCATCCTCATTAGTCTCATTGTCGAAGTCTTAACCCAGCAACTGGTGAGCGTGTGGTTTGCCGCCGCAGCATTGGTTTCGTTTATCGTTTCGATAAGAAACGGTGCAGTTGCTCTCCAGTGGATTCTCTTTGTCGTTTTGTCTTTCGTCTTTATGGTGGTGATTCGCAAATATGCACAAAAGCAACTCACTCCAAACTTTGAAGCAACCAATGTCGATCGCTATTTGGGGCGGGAAGCAACTGTTTTAAAAGTTCCGGAAAAGACTGGAAAAGGCGAAGTCAAAATCGATGGTGTGGAGTGGAATGCGGTTTGGGAAATGTCCGATTCTATGGTAGAACCGGGGGATCAGGTCGAAATTGTAGGAGTAGAAGGTTCTAAGCTCATTGTGCGACCTAAATAAAAAAATAGAAAGGGTTGCTCTGATAAAGAGAAAGGAGATTGGAAATGACTGCTGCATTGGAAGGTTTCATGGTGTTTTTACCTATTCTCATTTTAGGAATCATCCTGCTCATGGTGTTGGTGACCTATATTAAGGTGGTACCGCAATCTCAGGCTTATGTAATCGAACGGTTGGGTGCTTATCACACCACTCTTGGCACGGGCTTGCATTTCTTGTTGCCCATTTTGGACCGAATCTCGAATCGCGTGTCCATGAAAGAACAGGTCGCCGATTTCCCACCTCAACCGGTAATTACCAAAGATAATGTTACCATTCAAATCGATACGGTTGTCTACTATTTCATCACCGATGCCAAACTCTATACCTATGGAGTCGATAATCCGATTGTGGCCATTGAAAAATTGACCGCTACCACTTTACGAAACATTATAGGTGATTTGGAACTGGATGAATGCTTAACCTCCCGCGATACCATTAATGCCAAGATTCGACTCATCATCGATGAAGCTACCGACCCTTGGGGTATCAAGATCAACCGTGTTGAACTAAAGAATATTATTCCCCCGCGTGATATTCAGGAAGCCATGGAAAAGCAGATGCGTGCCGAACGCGAACGCCGTGAACAAATTTTACGCGCCGAGGGTGAAAAGAGAGCAGCAATTATGGAAGCAGAAGGCGAACGAGAATCGTTAATCCTTCGAGCCGACGCTCGTAAGACCGCGGCGATTACCGAAGCCGAAGGCCACGCGCAAGCCACGTTACTCATGGCTGAAGCGCAAGCTCGTAGTATAGAAATGATTAGCAAAGCACAACCGCATCCGGCTTATGTCACATTAAAAGGGTATGAGGCCCTAGAGAAATTAGCCAATGGTCAGGCAACCAAATTGATTATTCCTACCGATTTGCAGAAAATCGCTACCTATACCTCGGTTGTTAGTGAAACTCTTGCTGCCTTGAAAGAAGATGCATCCGCTGTTGTTCCGGTAGAAGATCATTGGAGAAAAAATCCTAACAGTGAAGCCTAAACCTAAAAAATCCCTGCTTGAAGGAGCGGGGATTTTTTGATTGGCAAGCTACGAGAGTTGTGCTATGATGAACAAAGAGTTGAATATATAGGGGGAGAAACTTTTGACCAAACGAGTCGCCATGTATCCTGGAACGTTCGATCCGATTACCAACGGACACCTCGATATCATCAAACGAGCCTGTAAACTCTTCGATGAGGTTTATGTGACCATATTGACCCATCCGACTAAGAAAACCTTGTTCGCTTTGGAAGAGCGATTAGAGCTCATGGCGTGTGCCATCGGGGATATGCCACAGGTGAAAGTGACCCATTTCAGTGGGTTGTCCGTAGATTACTGTCACCAAATCGGTGCGAAAACGATTGTACGTGGTCTACGTGCGATGATGGACTTTGAATATGAATTTCAAATCGCCGCTGCCAATCAGTATTTAGACGATGAAATCGAAATGTGTTTTCTGATGACCAAACAAAATTTAGCTTTTGTGTCATCTTCAACTGTGAAGGAAATTGCTTCGTATGGTGGTAAACTGGATGACTTGGTTCCAGAATGTGTGAAAACGGCTCTCTATGAGAAGTTTCAAGCATAAACAAAAATAAGGAGATGAAAGCATGCCCACATTAATTTTCAAAGGTGTCAAACAGAGCGATTTACAAGTTTTGGCGAAACCCCTCATTGCTCAATTAGCCGACTCAGTGCAATGTCCCAAAGATTGGTTTACCTTAGAATGGGTCTCTACTACCTATTTTGATGAGAACGGCATTGTAGAGAGTTATCCAATCATCAATGTCAATTGGTTTCCCCGAAGCAAAGAAATGCAAGATCATGTAGCCAATTTAGTTGGGAATCTCTTCCGTGCACATGGCTACCCCCGGGTGAAAGTTTCCTTTACCCTCATGGATCGAGAAGCACATTACGATTTTAAATAACATGGAAAGTGTGATGACCATGAAACTCCACATCCAAGCAGATCGAATTTTCAAAGATTTGAATTCTTTGCGCCAAATTGGCAAAACTCCCTGGGATGGTGTCACACGTTTGCCTTTTACCGAGGAAGATCAGGCGGCTCGAGAGTATTTACTTCATGAAATGCATTCCATTGGGCTTGAAACTCGAGTCGATGAGGCCAGTTCAGTGTGCGGCGTTCGACCAGGTAATACGGACAAATCCCATGCGGTTGTCATGGGTTCACATTACGACACCGTGATCAATGGTGGAGCTTATGATGGTATTCTTGGGGTTGTTTGCGGTCTGGAAGTCCTGCGTGTATTGCATGAAAACCAAGTCCAACTCAGCAAACCTGTGGAACTCATCGCGTTTAATGATGAAGAAGGGGTTCGATTTAACCGAGGGTTTACCGGTAGTAAAGCAATCATCGGTCATGTGACAGACGAAGATATTTGGAAAACACGCGACCGACAAGGAATCAGTTTGGGACAAGCGATGCAACAAGCCGGCTTCGACCCCACTCTCATTGGCAAGGTTCAGCGTGAGCCTGAACAAATTTCCGCTTATGTAGAGTTGCATATTGAGCAGGGACCGGTATTGGAAGCAGAACAGCTCGATATTGGTGTGGTGACAACCATTGCCGGAACCTGGCGTACTTTTGTGGAAATCATCGGCAGACCGGATCATGCAGGAACGACCCCCATGCATATGCGAAAAGATCCTTTGGTGGCTGCAGCACAGCTCATAGCAAAGCTTCCCGGTTTTGCTCATTTGGTGGATCCTCAAGGAGTTGCCACCGTAGGGATCGTGAACGTGGAACCCAATGTAGCCAATGTCGTACCCGCAAAAGTGACCTTTTCCCTTGATATCCGTTCACAATTTGGTGGAGCAGCCCGGCAAGTTACGGCACGTGTGATAGAGGAAGCGCGCAGCATTTGCGGGGACCAATTGGAATGCAATATTCGCATGGCCATGGAAGAAGAACCGGTTCATACCGATCACCATATACAACAAGTGATCGAAGATGCTGCCAAAGAAAATGGATATGCTTTCAAACGTATGTTCAGCGGAGCCGGTCATGATGCACAAATAATGGCTTTGCTCTGCCCTGTTGGGATGATTTTCGTGCCAAGCCGTTCTGGGCGTAGCCACAGTCATTTGGAATACACCACTCCGGAAGCTATCGCCAAAGGAGCACAAGTTTTATTGGATGCCATATTGACCTTGGCAAAATAATCAAACAAAATAGGAAGAAGTACCGAGACACCAGTGATATCTCGATACTTCTTTTTAGTTTATTCCGTTGCAATTTTGTTTAGGACTGGTCCAACAGAGGCAATAATTTCTGAGGAATCTCCGGAGTCCTTCCACTTCGATATAAAGCTCGTAACAATAGTAACGCTGAAAAACCTATGGCCAATCCGCTGATGGTACCGGCAATAATCAGGACCGGTAGATAAACGATGAGACCTAGGGTTTGCATGAGGAACACAGAAACACCGATTTGCGCCACGTTGTGCATAACCGCCCCCCCGACACTAATCGCCGGGAGAGATAACGATTTAGGCCATGTGCGACATAAGAGGAGCATCAAAGAATAACTCAAGATTCCTCCGCTGACAGAATACAGAAAGGCCGAGAAACCTCCACCAAAAAAGCTGGCCATCAGACAACGCAATACGATCAAAACCAGTCCCTGTAAGGGGGAAAACCAAAAAATAGCCGAAAGACTCACTAGATTCGCCAAACCTAATTTCACACCGGGGAAGGGTAATGCCGGCAGAGGTAACATACGTTCTACCACATGCAATGCCAGACCTAAACTGAGCGCCAGTGCCAAGCGCATTAATTGCCGTGTCTTCATGATTATTTCAGCCCCCAATGGTAAGAATCGTTACGAACTTGGAAACGTTCCCGTATGTTTGGCGAAGCCCACATCTTAAGCTCATGATCGATGAGTAAGAAATCGATATCCTCATATTGTTCCAGGAATTTCAAGCCCTTTTCTTTGCCCAAAACAAAAACCGTGGTCGACAAAGCATCTGCCAATGCACCTTCTGCACTAAAAATACTGACACTTATCCATTCACTCTCGGCCGGGTACCCTGTGGAGCTATCTAAAAGATGGTGATAACGTTTGCCATCTTGCTCAAAATATCGTTCATAGTCACCTGAGGTAGCAATCGTGCTGTCCTTCCATGTGATACTGCCCACTACTCCATTACCATTACTACGCGGGTCGACGATGCCGATGTTCCAGGATTCTCCATTGGACCTTGAGCCGTACACGGCAACATTGCCATTGACCGATATCAATGCTCCCTTGAGCTGGTGCTCCTGACAAACTCGTAAGGCTTCTTTGGCAGCATAACCTTTGACAATCGAACCTAAATCCAAAGCCATACCTTGTGTTTCAAAAGCTACCGTAACTGCTGCAGAATCAAGTCTTAAACCTGTTATTTGCAGAAGGTTCAGCACCGCTGTAATTTCTTCAGGTGCAGGTACTCTTGCGGTTTCAAACCCAATACTCCATAGTTTGACCAGTGGACCAATCACCGGGTTCAAAGCAAGGTTGCTTTTCTGGGCAAGGTCTTGACTGATGAGCAGTAAATCGAGCATCGTTTTACTAATTGGTACCGGAGAGGTCGCTGCGGTGGCATTGACTTGAGACAAAATACTGGTATCGCTATTGGCGCTGAATTCTGCGTCGAGTTTCTGAAACATCAGGTTCATTTCTTGAAAAGCTTTTTCGCATTGTTCTTGAGAGCCAATCAATGTATATTGAATCAAACCGCCAAAAGCAAACCCCGTATGCTCTACACTGACCACGGGTTGGGTTTTCATTTGGCAACCGGAAAGCCATATTGTTATGGTTAATATGAATAATAGCCAATTCTTTTTGTAAAATAACAATCCGAGACCTCCCACGTTCATATCCTATATATATTCGCTTTGGTTCAATAAGGTTCCTTTCAGAATAAATCCCATGTACCCAGTAAAATAAATATTACGTAAACGGAAGGATTTTTAGGGGTAGATTGCTAATTAAGACACGAAGGAATTGTCTTCGGACGATTCAAGTAGAAAAGGAGTGAAAGAAACATGAGTCATGGTCAGATCACTTCCCCAGTTCAGTTCTTCGGTCACCTACCCGGCGAAGCGCGCAAACTGATTCGTTGGGAAAAAATCGTGGATTACTTTGAAACCATTGCCCAGCAAACCGACCGAATGATTTTGCAAAACGTCGGTCCCTCTACCGAAGGTCACCCATTCTTAGTTGCTTACATTTCCTCACCGGCAAACTTAGCCAAGTTAGAAGAATATCGGCAGATCAACGCTAAAATCACCGATCCTCGCGGCTTGGACCAAGCAGCACTCGATGATTTGGTGAAAATGGGTAAAGCCGTCATCGTGCAAACCATGAGTTTGCATGCCAGTGAAGTCGGTGGCACGCAAATGTCTCCGGAGTTGGCCTATGATTTGCTTACCACCGAAAGCGAAGAAGGCTTACGTATTTTAGATGAAGTCATTTCTATTATGGTTCCTTGCTTTAACCCCGATGGCCAAATCATGGTTACCGATTGGTATAACAAGTATTTAGGTACCGAATACGAAGGTTGTGGTATGCCTTGGTTGTATCACAAGTATTGTGGACACGACAATAATCGAGATGCATTCGCCTGGAATCTGGTGGAGTCTCGTTATGTAGGCGAAATCATGTTCCAACAGTGGCATCCTCATGCCTTCCAAGATCATCATCATATGGGTTCCAACGGTGCTCGCCTCTACATTGCTCCTTACAGTGATCCCATTCATCCCAATCCCGATCCCTTAGTTTGGAGCGAACTGAGAATGTACGGTTCTCACATGGCGTACCGCTTGGAAGAAGAAGGCAAAAAAGGAATTCTAACCGGAGGTCAGTTCCCAGGATGGGGTCATATGGGCTTCCACTGGTTTACCAATCACCACAACATTGCCGGTATGCTCACCGAATCGGCCAGTGCTAAAACAGCGACTCCCTTATATATCCCACTGGAGCAGTTATCCGGTGCCAATGACCGCGTCTTCCCGGCGTATCAGCAACAAGTGAACTTTGTGCATCCTTGGGAGGGTGGCTGGTGGACATTACGTGATATTGTAGAACAACAAAAAATTTCCGCCTGGGCATTATTGGATTGCGCTGCCAGAAACAAAGACATCATTTTAAGAAACGCGATTAAGAAAGCTCAAAGACAAACCGCTTTAGGGGCTTGTGAAAAGCCATATGGTTATGTCATCAACATGGATCTGCAAAACGACTATGCTACGACCTATAAACTGGTTAAAGTTTTGGAGCAACAAGGTTTTGAGTTGCACATCGCAGAAGATCATTTGCATTTCGGTGATGAAGTGGCTCCGGCAGGAAGTATTGTGATCTACACTGCTCAACCCAAACGAGCGGCTATACGAACCCTGTTGGGTCGTACTTTCTTCAACGACAACTGGTTCAGCCGCCGATTAGACAATACTTCCAATATTTATGACACCACCACCGATACTTATGCCGAATACATGGGCGTTATTGTTCAAGAAGCCAATGAGCCCATCCATGGTCAAACCAAAAAACTCGATAAGGTTCCACCACTCATCGGCCGATTTGCCGGAGAAACCGACGAAGGATATATATTTGCAGCCAATCTCAACAACTCCTGCCGTTTAGCAAACCG
>CALCNS010000361.1 GCA_937897315.1 uncultured Bacillota bacterium | reverse complement strand
CTGCCGGGCAACAAAAAAAGCAGAACACACATTCATTTGTGTGTTCTGCTTTTTTTTGAAACCACTGAAGGAGTTCATCCTTATTAGTCGAATTAGTCATAAATGAAGAATTTTGATAGATAGAAAAGCAGGTGAAGAATTTAACAAAGTTTGACTGCTAATTAAATCGATATATAGTTTGAAAGGGGACATTTTATGCATAAAACACGCAAATTATTACATATCCTCTTTTTGGTAATCCTTCTCGTTTTTTCTCCATCATTAGCATTGGCTGATACCCAGACAGCTATTGTGGAATTCACTGCCTCGGCAATAGACCAGAATAACAATATCACTGTAACCATGACGATAAAAAATGCTACCTTTAATGCAATGCAATTTGTAATAAGATATGATACGAAGAAATTGCAACCAATTCACAAAATGACAAAAGCTCCTATTGAATCTTTTAGCGGATTCGCAGAGTTGAATAATCAGTTGGTTTATAGCTTTTCCTCACCCAAAGATGGGAATAGATTAGATATTGCGCTTGGTTTGATTGATTTCACATTATTTTCGAATGCTGGAGAGAGTTTCGCATATGAAGCTCAAGTAGTTGATAGAGCTGCAACTATCGGTAATAACCCTCTCACATTTTATACCTTTTATTTTAAAGTGCTAGATTCCAATCAACCTATGTTTGAACTTGCAAAAGAAGATTCGACGAAACCATACAGAGAGTACTTACCAAATGGTGGAGGGTTAGCAAATGCAGGCCAACAAATATCATCACTGATTAGAATGGACTTCAGTGCCTTGCAAAAAACGGTGATTGAGGATGAATACATCAACCCAAATCCTCCCCCCAGTGAGCCCACGGTGATTTCAAATTCACCAGAGAATCAAAATGAACCAATGATAAAGAGACCCACAACTTCACTGGAACGGCTAGCTGACACTTTAGTCATGCAAATCGGAAATTATGCAGCAGCCAAAGATGGAGCATTGTGTCATATATACCCTGGAGAGAAGCTTGTTACACCATATATTAAAGATCAAAGAACCTTTGTTCCAATTCGCTTCATTGCTGAAAAGTTGGGAATGGAAGTCACATGGAATGATTCAACCAAAACCGTTACGTTCACAAAAGGTTCTGATGTTTTAACTCTCACGATCGGTGAGAAGCAATATCAAAAGAACGGTGTTCCATACTCCATAGATACAGCTGCCGAACTTCAGTGGAGTAGAACAATGGTGCCTATCCGGTTTGTAGCAGAAGCCTTAGGACATGCTGTGGAATGGAATGCACAGTTGAATATGGTCTATATCACGAAGAGCGAACTTCCTTGGTTATTGGAAGACCCCATTGAAAGACAAGCCACCAATGATGTTGCTTTGGTCATCTCACCCTTATTAAGGGATTTTGTGTAAGGAGGAAGCGTGTATGAAGTATCTTTATCGTCTTGTATTGATGATATTGGCGTTGATGATGTTGACATCCATGTCAGTATACGCGGCTACTGTTACCCTTGGTGGGGTAGAGGTGGACGGAAATCTAATCTTACAACCTGTTAGTGGAAAGTACTCAGTAACATATAATGAAAGCATAGAAACAGAATTAACTGCTGGTCAACAAATAGTCTTACTCGTAGTGAAAGGGGTAGCCACCACACCGTCAGGTTTAACAATTTCGGCAGATACAATCCGTTATATTGATCAGGCAGTCTCAACAGATACCAGCATCGCATTCTCGAATTTTGTTCCAAGCTCGATTCCCAACTGCACTGTATTGATTAGCGGTTTGACTGGCGTTGATGGGCCTAAAATTGTTGGTTATATTGAGGCTGTGCCAGTGAATGTTAGTGGAACAGTATCATACCTAAGTGGAGTGATTAATAGGGTAGCAACAATAACCTTAACAGAAATGAACATGCCTGCTTATACTCCCACATCAAATGTCTTTACTGTTCAATCTAATACCTCGGGGCAATTTAATATACCACTTGTTACTGAGGGAACATATCGATTGGTTGCTACAGCTCAATCACATGCAAAATATACCAAGAACAATATTTCTATTGTGGAGTTAGATATTTCCGGGATCACCGGAAACCTCCTATCGGGTGACATCGACGGAAATGATGTAATAGAGTTTTTAGACCTTTCAGCGATTCTTTCTAATTATAATCAAGTGAAAACTGATCCAGCAGATGTGGATGGCAATGGAGTCATTGAGTTCTTAGATTTATCAGCAGTTCTCAGTAATTATAATAAAAATGCTGTGGTAGATTAGGGGGAGATAAAGTGAGAAG
>CALCNS010000360.1 GCA_937897315.1 uncultured Bacillota bacterium | reverse complement strand
CTAAACCCACCATCGAGCGTGGTCGCGGTTAGGGTGGCTTGACCCACTGCTAAAGCGGTCACTACCCCGGTTGGGCTTACCGAAATCAGATCAGCACGGTCGCTACTCCAGGTAACGGTTGTTAAGGTAGCATTACTAGGTTGAACCAAAGCTGCAAAGGTTGCTTGTGCTCCAAGCGCTAGATTGCTTTGAGCCGGTTGAATTTGTACCGAGCTAACTGCAACTGGAATATGAACCGTCAAATCAGCTTGATAAGCGGTTAACAGAGATAGCCCCGTATAAGCTTGGGTTGTTTCGCTGATCTGAATTTGAACCGCTTCATTTTCCACTAGTAACCTGTCGGTTGTGAAGTAGAATTCTTTAGCCAAACTTTGAGTGGCGTCTTGTGGATCGGTGACCGCGTTCTGTGCCAGAATTGCACCGGTGATTTCATTGTGGGTTTCGGTTGATTCAAATAAGTGAACTACACCACTTTGTAGACTGCTAATCTTCATATATTGGTCAAACACAAGACGGAGACCTCGCCCTTGCGGTAATGCCTCCACAGTTTGCACTTGAGGTAAGGTGGTACGGTTCATGGGAATATTGATATCGAGTTGGGGTGGCGGGACCAATAAAGATGCACTTTCTGCTTGAGTATAACCCTCTTTGTTGAGCACGACTTTCCATTCTCCAACAGGAACATCCCAAGCGTAGCGCCCTAAGGAATCGGTGGTCAAGGGGTTAGTTTGTTCATACCAGGTCGCATCCCACAGAGTCCAAACACCATTGACATTCTGATACAAACTGGCTGTAGCTCCTTCAATGGGGTGGTCGGTGGTGACTTCATAGGCAATTCCGGAGGGGTCTAGTATCCAAGTCGGATCGGCAACCAGTTCTTTCTTGAACTCTTTCTTTTTGGGTTTACAGAAGTCATTCATGTCAATGCCCTTTTTAATATCGGCGAAGGCTTCATCTTGTTCGGAATCAATGGCAAATTCCGTCAATTTACCAACAGCATAAGAACCAATAGCGAATCCTAAACCGGGAATGGCTATTCCTAAACCAATGCTGACCAAAGACAAACCATTTTTGGTAACCGTGCGCCACATGGCGCTTTCTTTTTCAAATTCGATTTGTTCCTTATACATTCGCACATCGGCAGCGGGGCAATCGCCATTGGCATTATTGAGCAAGTCGTCTAACGATTTCTGATACTCACTTAAGTCGTCGGCACCCATGAGGGTCATCGCCAAATCTCCAAGGTTGAGGCCATCGGTTAAGATGTGATCTCCCTTTAACGTAATGGCTAATTTTTTAGCAACTTGTGCTCCGGTTCCGGCAGCCGATAAAACTTGCATCAGCTCAGGATCAACAAACTTGACATCCTCTGCATTCACAACCGCTGAAAGAGTGACGGTGACCGTGGTGGTAGTGCCTTCGGTTGAAACACTGTGATCCCAGACAAGGTCGTAGACTGGGGCGCCACCGGCATTGATTCTAGCTACATCGGCAGGGTTTTCTGTGTGTTCATCTAAGGGTTGGAAGGTCATCGTTGTGTCAATCTTCATGCGAGGATCCGATAAATTACCGGTTTTGTGTATAGAAGTAGTTCCAGCAGTTTCGTCAGTAGTAATCTCTTCCGTTAATTCGGCATAGGCCCAAGGAGCCGGAAGACTGCTACGCACTGCTTCTTGACTGTAAGGCGCAATGGCTGCCAATTGGAAAGTTGCTGGTGTCTGTACCGTGGAAACATAAATCGGGCCGGGAATATTGCTGTTTCCGGTAAATTGGCCTCCCAGCGCAATGAAGCCTAAGTTGGGTTGGGCAGCTCCACCTGGAGCTACACTTCCACCTACTTGAGCGCCACTTTCCGAATGAACGCGCACTTCTTCTACTCGTTCGGGTTTATCGAATTCTACGTCGAATTGGAAGCCATATCCAGGAACAAATACATATGGGAACTTGCCCACTGGAGCAAAGCTGACTTTTCTACCATCGGTTTGTTGCATGGTGACTTGGGTAATATGCACGGCTTCAGTATCATAAGTCACTTTCGCCGGTTCCGATGCAATGACGAGGGTTGGAGTATTGTTGATGTTGGGGTCAATCGCTTCTAACAAAGTGACTTGTTCAGCACCCGGTATTCTTACAACAGTGGTCAGGGCTTGCGAACGGTGTCCCGAATGATCCTCTGCAACTAAGGTGACCGTGTAGGTTCGCCCGGGAATCAAACTCCAAAGGTGCCAAGAGGGCTGTTGCGTATACGTCGGACTCGAGGAAGGTGCGATGCCAAATTCGTCAACCGCAGTCAACTCATAGTATTTAAGGTTGTAGTCTGTGGCCTTGCTCCAAGAGAAGAAGGCATAATAAGTACCATCGCCACCTATTTGCATACGAGTGACACTTAATGCCGGGTTGTTTGGCCACCAAGGTGCAGAATTATCGGTGAGGGGAGTCGTAATATCGGTAGAAGGACCTGTGGAAGTAGTATTGTCATATTGATCTTTTGCCTCTACCTTTATTGTGTAACTGGTTTGTGCTAACAGTCCTCCAATCGGCCATTGCAAAATGCTTTTACCAACGGTTTCAGAGCGAATGACCGCACCACTCCCATCGATGGCTTGGATAAGATATTGCATCGTATCGTCGTCGGCAGCGGTCCAACTCAATTGGACTAGGGTAGGAGCGACTTCGTGAATGGTAATCGCGCTATTAGCTGGCCAAGTAGGCGGAGTAGCATCTTCAGGAGCAATGGTAACATTGAAGGCTAACCCTTGAGCAATTGGTGTGGTGTTACCACGAGTATCCACAGCAGCAATGTATCCTTGTATGATTTGGCTACGGGTATAGCCCGACATCCTAGCAGAACGCTCTCTAGTATTGAAAGTGTTGTATTTTTGAGTAACTTCATCAAGAATAAGTACTCTGTAGTCTCGAATACCGCTCATATCTTGGGCTTCCGGCCAACTCATTACGAAAGAGGTATTGGTTTTTTCCGATATCGACACAACAGCTCCCTCGGGCCAAGTTGGCGTTGTACGATCTTGCGCAGTGGTAGATACCGTGCACTCCAAAGCAGTGGCAGAGAGGTTGTAGCCAAGATCTTCTGCCAATACTCGCAAGTGATATTCGGTTTCCGGAGCCAATCCGGGTAGGGTTGCCGAATTACTGTATGATGTTGCGGTTCCAACCCAAGATTCTCCTACCAATCGCTCAATCCGGTAACGGTAAACCTGCATTTGATCTTCCGCAGGAGTCCAGTGCAATTGAACCTCGGTATCTAGCTCTTTCGCTACCTCAATCGTTGCTGATAAAGGCCATGTAGGTGCGACCGTATCCTGTAAAGGCACAGTGTGGGTGTAAGTGAGAGGAGAGATATTTCCGTAGATATCGACGGCATCAATGTGGAAAACATAGGTTTGTCCGCGATACAGTCCTGTAACATCGAGTTGGCGAGTTGTCAACGGTAAAATGGCAGTACGAGTCAGGGAACCGTGAGCAGGGGACACATAAACCCGATATTCTTTCATAGCATTATTATCGGTTGCTTCAGGCCAGAAAAGCTTTAAGCCAGAGAAACTAGCTGTGCTTATTGTAATGGCGCTACCCTGCCAAGCCGGAGACTCCAGGTCTTGGGCAGGGGTGGCAAAAGAACCGGTGAGTTCGGTTGACCAGTTCAATGAGGTATCGGCTGCTCGCAATGATACATGATAAGAGGTATCACCCACCAGATTTTCAACCTTCAAGGATTCACTGGTATTCCCTTCAGAGGGGCTTAAGGAACGTGCAGTTAGGAAATTGCCAAGGTCATCGTAGAAATTCAGCACGTAATGACTTAATTGGGTGTCATCGGTTGCACTTGGCCAAGTAAGAGTGACAGATTCAGGTGTTATCTCCGAAACGGTGATTGCTGCGGCTTCAGGCCATTGAGGAAGAGTCGTATCCCCAATATTGGCCGATACCATAACCTCGGCACGTAAGTAGTGGTGAGCAGGTGAACCTCGATCGGGCAAAACAACGGTTGCCGTCCAGAAACCGGCATCATTACTGCGAGTTTCTGTTAGTAGCTCACTGCCATCGTAGACTTTGACAGAGGTTAGAGGTGATGCACTTCCTCCCACCGTAATCTCTTGATTCGGTTCGGTAATCTCAGGTGGAGCGTTAATGGTTACAACGGGCATTTTCACACTAGGTTGGTTAATTTCTTCTCTGTTATAACCATAGGTCATGTATTCAGCCCACATTTTTGCAAAAATCTCAGTAGTTGCAGAGTGCAGGGGTAACCTCACCATATAATAGATACTACCTTCCAGGAGTTCAGCGCTTGTTGCACCAAAGTTGAGTTCAATGGCATCGGGGCGCATGATAATCTTGGGGTCTTGGTTGCCTAAGTTGCGTTGTACGGATACGCTGTCGGTAATCAAAGTAGCTCCGGTAGGAATACCAAAGAGGAGTTTCAAATCTTTAAGAGAGTCGGTGCTCACCTTCTTATAAGTCCCTCGCAAGGTGAGAATCGTGCCGGGAGTAGCTTGGTCTTTGGCAAAAGATAAACCATTTCCAGGCATTCCTCGGAAATATCCTGCGCGTACGTTTTGGGGTACTGGTAGGCGAATCGTTCCCAAGGTTTGATTCACTCGACTTAACTCGAGATCTTCCAAGACGAATCCCAAAGAATTGCCTTTCTCATCTGGTGTCTGCATCATTTCTTTTAATAGCGGGAAATTCTCACGAGCCGATAGCCAAATGCCATCCTTTAATACGGTTTCGGGCAAAGGCCCCCAGCTGAAGACGAAAGCATACATTCCTTGATTTAACAGGGATGTTCTTATAAAGCTGTTAATGGAATTTACTGTGTCAAGATACTCATAGCTCGCACCATTCCAGCGGAATACCTGAGCATAGCGTTTAGTGCCATCGTGAAGATTCCCCATGGTATCGATGACCGTAGCTGAGAAAGAGCCGCGTTTCTTCAAATGTATTTCTGCCGTGGCGAAGCTGTTGCTGTCTAACGTGACCTCAACACTTTGTTTATCCATGCCGCATTCCACGCCATCGGCCTCGATTACAATTCGATCTCCGGGTTCTCCATCGGGAATCGGTAACAGATAATCTTGAATGCCATAAATGTTGTAGCTTTGATTTTTTGGTTTTTCAAGGGTTCCCAAATTTTTAATTCTCAAGCGGACGTGAACTGCGACCCGCCAATCGATTTCCATGAGATACTCGGGTTCATTGAATTCCTGAGCGTAGAGCAGAACACCTAAGGTTTTTTCCATGGGACATTCGTAATCGAAAATAAAGGTCGTGTTCGCGGCAATGAGATCAGTGATGACAAAATCTTTTGCCGCAATGGAGCGGTGAGTCATGCGCAAAGTAACCGGTAAATTGGAAATGATTTCTAGACTATACTTTCCGGTGGCATCGGTTTTGGTAAAATTGATCAGGGTTTCAATTTCATTTATCGTCTGATACGCTCTGACTGTAGCACCGACTAACGCCAGTGAAGTGTCAGAACGAAGGGTCATGGTGCCAGTTAGGGTGGCTTTACCGCGAGCTGGTAATTGGCATTCAATGAGATTTTCTCCTTCAACCAAGGTGAAAGGCATTTTATTGAGTTCTTGATATTTAGTTAGTAAGTTAGCAGGCGGGGTGACACTCACTCGAATCAGGGTGCCGGGTTTCAGTGTGTTTCCAATCTGGTCAAAAATACGAGGGACCATTCCGGTTGTGTCACTGCTTCCAGATGCGAGTAACGTGCTTTGTAAATCAAAGATCTCGACGGCAGCATTGGTCAGATTAACATTCAAATCATTGACTACTTTTAGCTTCACGGTGGCAGGATACAAAGGAGTCAAGGTCAACACTCTTGTGCTGTTTCCCTGTATTTCCACAGCAGCGACTTCACTCAAGATAAATTGGTTGGCGGTGGTCAAGGTTACAACGTAGTCGGCAGCAGGCATGAGTTCTCTGAAAGTGAATTCTCCAGCACCGGTAATCCGCATTTGACCGCCCGAATTGGTAGAAATGCTCCAAATTTTGAGGGTGGCTCCATCTAGTAGTCTTGAGGGATTCTCGGGGACCGTGACAGTCAAGTGACCGGCTACATAAAGGGGTAAACGCTCCGCAAAACGAGTAACTCCCTCTCCTGTTGCGTCATTTAGAATAGCCTTCGCAGAGTTGATCTGTTTGGCATCGGTAGCAATGGTCCAAGCGCCTTTGTAAACACCGGTTCCTTGCTGAGAGGTATCGAGCTGTTCGGTCAGAGTGACCTCTTCATGAATGAACTCTTCTGTATCGGATGCAGTCTGCTTGACCCATTGCAACTCAACAGAAGCTACCCTTGAACTGTCACCCAACAAAGTGAATTCAACAGTAGCTGCCGTGCCACTTAAAGTTTTTGCTTTAAGAGATCCATTTAAGTTTCGAGCCGCCGTCCAGCGTATTTGTTGTAACAAGAGAGGGCGGGTGGTAAGAATAACCTGAGCATCTCGTAATGACTCATTGCCAACGGTATCGTATGCAGTAACGGTATATTTGTAAGTCGAATTTCCCAATAATAAATCTGGCTCGGTGAAAGTTAGGGTTTCTGCATCTTCGGTATCCCAGACTTTTTCGGCAACATACGCAGCTTCAACCAAGCGCTCACGGTAAACTTTGTAGCCCATGACCAGGATGTTATCACTGGCGGGCTTCCAGGTGAGTGTTACACTGAACTGGTTCAGGGTTTGACTGAGTTCTCTGGGAATACTTGGTGCAATCACATCTTTTTCGGTTCCGGTTGTAATTACGATAGCTTCTGCAGACCCAACGTTACCTGCTGCATCAACTGCCCGGATCTCATAGGTATAGGATGTGTTTTCGATTAATTCGGTGTTCAAATACTCGAACTCAGTTGTGCTTCCAGTATTGATCACATGGGTAACGACTTGTCCATTTCTTTGAATCTGATACGAAGCAATTGCACTACCTAAATCAATTGAAGGAGCTTGCCAATTTAGCTTAACGGTGTTGGCATCCGGGGAGACCACCACAGGATTTAGAACAGAGGTTGGTGGGGTTCGGTCTACTAGAAATTGCTGTGGAACGGACCAATCACTGATTAATTCTCCCGATTGTGATTTCACTTTCAGGATGTAGATTCCCTCTCGAATCAGGTGTTCAGAAGGAATCTCAACCGAGAATTGACGGTCTGCGCTGACCGTTCCTAGCGAAAATTCAATAGGAGCTTCTTGTTCGTAGGTCAAACTCCCCGTTAATTGACTCAAAGCAACCGATGTACCTGTAAGCGTTGTGGTGGATTCCTTAAAAGCCGCTTTTATTGGCTGTAACGAGGGTGCTGCATGTTGGGCTTCTAGGTCAAAAGTTAGAGTGCGTTGCAGCAATTGATCTGGACCTGCCGGGGCTAGCATCTGTAAAGTATAGATTCCGCCTAAGGAACCTTTGGGCAAGCTGAAACGGGTGCCAAAAAAGGTGGAGTCACCATTCAAATAACGTGCTGAAGAAAAGTAGGTTTTGCCTTCTTGCATGTCTTTCCACAAATACAATCGTTTCCAATAAGAGGGTTCGTTATATAAGCGTAAGACTTCTTGATTTTCGGCATTACTCAAGATAAAGTAAGGTGCCGGCTTGTCGTAGGTTTGAATTGACATCATTGAAGAGGCTTCTATACCAAATTGCCAGTCTATGTTAATGCCTGACCCTACTAAGCGATTACCCGACCCATCGCTGATTTGAGCTTGGATTTCTATGACTTCTTCCGGTTGGAAAGTGGTGCGACTACTTTCAACAAAAGAGATTTCACTAGAGGCATCATCAAAAGGATAGCCAAGAGTCCAGGTTCCTACGGTGTTGGCATTCAAAACCATGGGTTCTTCTTTTTGTAGCCAATGACTCCAAGAAGCATCCATATGCGAACGTATCATCACCCCTTCTAGGCGATACGACCCTGGGGTCACATGCAGTAGCTTAGTCGGAGATTCATAATCGGCATAATAAATATAACTCACCGGAGCCATATTAAACACGGGAGAGAAGGGGAGATCTTCTGGATAGATGGCTAAAAGAGCTGGTTCATATTCGGTTGAATTCGGTTCCTTGGGTTGTACTTGAAGCGAGGCAGTATTATTTACGTCGAAAGTCACGTTAGTACCATCTTGATCGACCATGATCTTCTGCCATAGATAATAGAGATCAAATCGGTTAAGATCTAAATTCTGTATTCCCTGATCTTCCCGAGCCGCTATAATGTGTTCCCCGAGTGGTAACAAGAATTGCTCAATAGGGTTATCAAATTCTGGTAATTGTAATCCTAACCAATACCCTTCGGTGTCTTTATGGTAAACACTATACTTCAGGGGAAGTTCGGGAGCCGAAATCGTTACGGGAAATAATTCGGGTGGAGTTATGATGAGATTGGCAGGTAATCTTGGAAGCGTGATCCTCTGTGAGAAACAATAGGTTATAGGGCCTTGCGAAGAGTAGATTTCGCCAAAAACAACAGCGGCATAAGAGTCGCCGGGCTGAGCGGGTAAATTGGTTTGGGGATTGATCAGGTTTGCATAGGAGTTGAGCTGTAGGTGTGAGCCGAGAATTGGTTCAGTACCAGCAGTTTCGTCGTAATTATCATCGGTCTGAAGCGCAATTAACTTGATTTGAGACCAGGAGATGGAGTAGGGGGAATTCTCAAAGCTTACAGATACATCAAGCCCGGCGAAGGGTGGGGGTTGGGTTACATCGGGGTCTTCAGCGGATACGATATTAAAGGACTTTTGAGCGTCGATCTCGGTGATGAAGCCATCTTCATAATGCAGAGAAAACCCTAACGTAGAAGGTGTGAGGTTGGTAGGGATATACCAGCCAAAAGGAAGAGAGTAGACATGTCCACTTGCAAGGAGTGTTTGAGCAGTGTCGTGGATTTCGTAAGTAGGATAAATATTTGAGGGATAGGTGGTGTGAAAATATCTACGGAGGGTAGAGTTCAAAGCATTACCGAATGAATCGAGGATATTGATATTGAGCTTTGTATAACTACCAATGGTATGGACCGAATCGGTTTCTTGAGTGGATTGGGCTGAGAATGCTCGGTCTTGTTGAATCAAGTTTTCGCCAGGAACGAGGATCCGATTGGTGAAATTATATTGATACGTATATATGTAAGGTAAATTCGTGTAAGTATACGTCTGATATTCCACCTTCAAATTTCCGGAAAGGGTGCCTCCTAAAAGAATCAGGCTTTCCCCGGCAGCAAGAGAAGGTAGTTCAAATTCGGTGGGGTCCGTGAGTAAATTTGGTGTGAAACTAGCGGAGAAGATTTTTTCGCTGGTTCCGTTTCCGAATTCTTCCGGCTCAAACTTCACGACTGAATACTCATTTTCAGTGGGTTCGTAAGTCAAGGACAAATTGGAGCCGCTTACAGCAATATCGTAATCAAAAAAGTAAACTTTTTGCTGTGGTTGAACAATGCGCAAATTATAAGCACCGGGGTTGACCCAAACTTCGGTTTCTCCGTCGGCATTGAGTATCGCCAGCGGCAGTAAATTGGTTTCGTTGTCAGATTCATTGAAATCAACAACGGCATTGACGTTCACATAGAAAGGCAAACTCTTTTCCAATAACTCCAAAGACACTTTTGCCCCTGTTAGCGCTTCTCGTTGTCCAAGATCGGTGGCAGAAGGAAGGGATGCTTTAAGCGAAATTTTGGAACATGAGCTACTGTCTAACACCAAGTTTGCGGGGGCTTCCACCATTTGATAATAAAAGAAGGCGGGATCCGTACCACGAGCTGTGACTAGAAATTGGTTGCCTGCCGTAGCGGCAGAAGAGGAGACCATGACTTTGCCCGCCATATCGGCTGGGGCGTGATAAAGCTCCACATAATCCATTTCATTGGAGGTTCCACTACCGTTGCGAAGATAATACACAGTGACCAAAGCACCTGCAGCAGGAGTTCCATCGGGTTTCTTGATTTCGATTTCCAAATTATTGACAGGGGTATTGGCGATGATGATGTTGGACCAATCATTTTCTAAATAAGAGGTAGATGTGGGGGTTTCAAAGGCAAATGTCTCAAGGTAGTAGGTGCCATCGGCAAAGACTGTGGTATCAAACGAGGTGGTAATATAGCCACTTTCAGGAATGTCCGCTTGAGCAATGCTTGCCAAAAGCACTTCTGATCCCTGAGTAGAGGTATTAATTAGTGTAATATCGACCCTGCCAACTTTACTAGGGTCTTCAATGTATGTTACAATGTCTGTTACACCAGATAACCGCGCGTCTTCGCCATAATTGCGATGAATCGGGCTTATGAGCTCCATGTAATCTAAATAAGAGTAACTGCCTGAAATCCGGCTGAGAGGAACATCGGCGGAAAGGATACGATTCGATACTCCTCCAACCGACACATAACTTCTTCCTGCCAGTAACGCTTCTTTGTATTTAGCTGCGGTTTGATCCGGAAAAGCGGAGGCCAAGAGGGCGGCAGCTCCGCTGATTACAGCTGCTGCCTGAGAGGTACCACTCAAGCTTCCATAGGTGTTATTGGGGAGTGTTGAGACAATGTTCCCTCCGGGGGCTAAAATATCGGGATACTGATTATTAAACGGGGCTTGAATTTTGGTTTGTAAAGTGGCTCCAACGCTAAACACGCCGGGCAGAGCAGCCGGATAAAACTCATTCAAATAAGAGGCGTCGTTTCCCGCTGCTGCTACCACTAATGCACCCTTATTTTGAGCATAAGCAATGGCATCGGCTAAAGTTTTTGGGTAATCGGGCAGCTGTGCACCAAAACTCAAATTGATGATTCGTGATCCCTGGTCTGCCGCCCAGATAATTCCTTGGGCAATATCGTACATAGAACCAATCCCAGCAGCATCCAAGGCCTTAACGGGTAAAACGGAGATTGGTAAATCACCGCTCATGCCGCTGATGCCGAGTTCGTTATTGCTGGTAGCTGCCACAATACCGGCTAAATGAGTTCCGTGACCGATGCGAGAATTGTCGGAATAATCGGTTACATTGGCACCACGAATGACATTTCTTCCTATGAGAAGGTTTTCGCTTAAATCCTCGTGGGTCACATCGATGCCGGTGTCAACAATGGCGACAGTAATTGCAGATGGGTTTGTATTTAATCGGTAGACCTCAGACCAAGCAGTAACGACATCTAAATCATATTCGTCCCAAGCCCATTGTTCGGCTAAACGCGGATCGTTGGGAGTGGTGGTCAGAGCAGTAGCACGAAAATAATAGTTTGGTTCTACCGCTGCAATTTCGGGATTCCGTTCTAGGTTCTGAATCACGGTTTGCGCATCTTGACCCGGAAGCACCTCCGCCAAGAGCGTATTATCAGTGGTTTCTAAGATTTGAACTCCGTCGAATTCCTGTGAAGATAATAATCGCAGGCCTTCGGTAGGTTGTAAATGAATAATATAACTTTCGGCTAAAGGCAATGAAGTTTCAGCGGGAGTTTGATTTGTCGCTATATCCGTAGGGTTGGCCTCGGCAGTCACTACGGGCTGGGGAAAGAGGGGTAAAATCATCGATACACATAGTAACAAGGAAATCCAGCGTCTTCTAAACATAGGGGTCCTCCTCTCATAAAAAAGCGCAGAGCAAGTCAATGTCTTGCTCTGCGAAGGTGCTTGATCCGTAGAGCAAGTGTTTTTTTGCCAATGAATCCAAGAGCCGTGTTACAGAAATAGTTAGCTTCATAATTAATAACTGATACTACCTCAATACTATACTTTTCTTCGTAGCAAGTCAATACAAATTGTGCGCTTTTTCGTAAGCACACATAATAGCTTGTTGAGCTATCAACTTTTTCAAAAAGTATCACATACGAAGAATCTCCATCACTTGTGTCGGTGTCATTATAATTCAAAATATCGCCCTTTTGTAATTGAGTATAGTTTATTTGTGTATCCAATCATAATTATTAAACACATCAAACTAAAACCAACCAAATGTACAAGGATAGGGAGCATCCAGTTGTTTTGTTTTGTTGTATACATTTTAAACCACCTTCTTTTAGTGTTCTTCGGTTAATAAAGAGGTATTGTGTGAAGAACTCCATAACAAGTTTTTGTGACCGGAGTCCCTGTGAACGGTACCCCATCAATAGTCCATGAAACCTTCAAGGTTTAGGTTTGACCACTTATTACGCTGTGATTTTCGCGATAACCAAGTAGGAAGTTGCAGAGCCCGACCAAGATTCGCCTCTTATAATAGTAAACGGAGGAAGAGGGTGTTTCCGGGCACTGGATTAAAATATTTTCTCTATTTTTTTACAGCTACCTGTTTCAAGCTCTCTGCGATGCGTATAATCACAGATTTATCTAAATCACTGTTCACCATAAAGACCATGGTGTTTCTTCTATCCATCCAGATCAGAATGTTGGTGTTGGACCCTTCATCAGCACGATAAAAATCTGCCTTGATCCCGTCAACTGTTACTTCTTCCCGTAAACTCTCGACATTTTTTGCAATAAGTTCGGTATGAGTGCCCTCATTAGCCTTATAATACTCAATGACAATTCCACTTTGGCTATTTTGCTTTTGGTACAAACGCCCGTGCGACATTTCGTCTGCGTATTCATAAACCTGCTCAAAACCCTCCGGTAACCAGGTTGGGTCATAGTGTGGCAGTGCGCCAGTTTCGTCTTGACCCCAAAATCGATAGATGATGCTGTTCTCATATACTTCACGAATCCAACTGAACACTATTTCACGGGCATCGGCATCAATGGTGAGCCAAACACTTGAAGTGATTATTAACGCTAAGAACACCGAAGCAATGTGCCGGGTCACTCTTTGCCTTTTATAAACGAGACTTGCTTTTAACCTAACCCGCTCCATTTTGTTTTGAAATTCGTCCGAAAACTCATTCTCACAATCTAAAGGATTGGGCAAGGAGTTTAACATAGCAGTGCGAACCGACCGTGCCGCTTTGCTTAATACTTCATCTGTTAGAGTCATACTCCTCAATTTGGGTCATCCTCCTTTTCCATCTGTTCCCGTAAAGACTCCTTGGCACGCCAAAGCAATTTCTGTACAGAGCCACGTTTCATGCTTAACATCTTGGCGATTTCCTTGGTATTGAAACCGTTATCATAATGCAGCAGTAGAATTTCACGATATCGCGCCGGAAGCACCGCCATGGCATCGGCAACCCCACTGTCACCGGGTAGCGGGATTGGTATGCCGGCAATGGTATCTTCGAAGTCGATGTCTACGATTTTTGAATTGGCTCGTATAATGTCGATTGCTTTTCTCTATACTATGATAACGATGTAGGAGCGCGTTTTCGGACACTTCACTTCGGAAATTTTTTTGAGATTTTCTATGATGGACAGAAATGCCTGATGTACAGCATCTTCAGCAGAGTGAGGGTTGTTGAGAATTCGCATCGCCACATGATACATCAGTCCGCGATACTGAAAATAGAGTTGTTCAAACTTACTTCTCTCTTCTTCGCTTTCAATGGCTTGTAAATAGATTAGCAAATGTCCTCCCCCCGGTTCATTATACCTATATTAGTAATAATTATTGTCACTTATTCGCGTATTCTGTAGATCGGAAGAGCACACGTCTGAACTCC
>CALCNS010000359.1 GCA_937897315.1 uncultured Bacillota bacterium | reverse complement strand
TTTGTTCTAAACCTAATCGGTTGTACTCTGAAAATTTTTCCAGCTCAGTTACGTCGATTGAAGCAAGACTATGTCATGACTCCCCGCATTTCGGCCGAGGAGTTGTTTGATTCTTCGATCAATCAGGAGATGTTTCGTTCTTCTCTTACGAAGTTGCGATACTCCATACAAAAAACAGAGGATGGTTTCATTGCGTCAAAACACCGTATTGGACACATTGGGTCCTCGGTTACGCATTTAGGTATTATTGTCATTATTGTCGGCAGTATTATCGGTGCCATCTTTGCGGAAGAAGGATTCTTTAACTTAATGCCAGGCGATGTGAAAAGTTTTCCGGATTACGGCTTTGCGATTCGTTTGGACGATTTCTATTTTGGTTTTAGAGAAAACGGTACGGTGGAACAATATTATAGTGAAGTGAGTGTGCTACGAAGTCAGCAACCCGAGCAAACAGCCAAGCTTTGGGTGAATCAACCTTTGTCAGTAGATTCCTTAAGTTTTTACCAAACCTCTTATGGGTGGGCCAGTAGAGTTCTTATCACGAAAAATAGTGGGGAAGAAGTCATGAACATTTGGTTGCGCAAGGGCGAATCGACCTTCGTGCAAGAGAATCACATGACGGTTTACTTGTATGGATTTTATCCAAACTTCACCATTACCTCCGAAGGGGAACCTCTGACGATGACGGAAGAAATGAAAAATCCCCATTACGCAGTCATACTGTATGAGTATGGTCAGCACGTGGGTTCCTATATTGTTGAACCAGGGCAACCAATAGAGCGAGGAGATTTTCAAATCACCTTCCAAGATTCCACGTTATATACCGGATTAACGTATCGAAAAGACTTTGGGTACTCTTTCGTTGTAGCAGGAAGTGCGATTATGTTTTTGGGATTGATGTTCTCCTTCTACTTCACTCCGAAACAAATCCTAATGACAACCAATAGCATTAAAGTGATGACCCGTCAAAATCCATGGGGACTGACGTATCAGATTAAAAAACTGGTGGAAGCATCACGTATCGGGAAGGAGAGCAACTAATGGAACAAATCATCTTTTGGGAAGAAACCTTCTTCACAGTTGCCTTTGTGGCATATACTGCAGCAGCTTTGGCGTTCTTTGCACACGTAGCACTAAAAAAAGATATCATGGGCAAAATTGCCGTGTTGCTTACTTCAGCAGGATTTCTGATTCATACAGCTGCAATTGTGTTACGGGTTATCGAATCGGGTCGCTTACCATTTAGCAATCAGTTTGAGTTTGCTACTAGCTTCACCTGGGGTATTGTGTTATGTTATTTGGTTTTGCATTATGCGTACCGGTTTACCGCAGTTGGAGCATTTGTTATGCCGATTGCGTTTTTAGTCATGGGCTACGCCTCGATGTTGCCAAAAACCATTAAACCTCTTATGCCGGCTTTACAAAGTAATTGGTTGTATCTCCATGTTGGAACGGCTGTGATTAGTTATGGTGCTTTTGCTGTGTCGGCTGGATTAGCCACCATGTATTTAATCCATTTATACCAGAAAAAAGACAACGAAACCAAAACAGGTATGCTCACAGCCGAAACTTGTGATTACTTAAGTTATAGGGTCATTGCTTTCGGGTATCTCATGTTGACTTTGGTGATCATCACAGGAGCTATTTGGGCCAAAGCAGCATGGTCTCGTTACTGGGCTTGGGACCCCAAAGAAACATGGTCTCTCATTACGTGGCTCATTTACTCGGTATACTTGCACTTGCGTTTCCATCGTGGCTGGACCGGCAAACCAGCTGCTTGGTTTGCAGTGATTGGGTTCCTCTGTGTCATTTTTACATTTGTTGGTGTGAATACGCTATTAGCAGGACTACATAGCTATTTGTAAATCTTGTGAACTAGTGAAACAACTCCGGATGCAGGGAAATACTTCCTTGCATCCGGAGTTGTCTGTTGTTATGCCACGCGTTCGGTAATGACGTGTTTTATGGGTTCCCAAGTCACATTCTTATACAATGCAGCCCATGAGATGGGAATATAGGTAAACAAGAATAGTGGGAAAGTAAATGTGTAAAGAAGCTTTCTGAAAGGAGTACTTCGAATCTTTCGCCACTGTGTTATTGTAGTTACGGCTCCATGGAAAAACAAATTCAAATACGCCCCGGTAAGACCGGTGACCAAACTCTGAATTGCCGCTCTAACATAGAGGGTATTCTCAGTAAATAATGCAAAAATCAGGAATGAAAGGTTGAAAACCCATAATCCCAAGGTTAGCAAGTAAGCCGGAGCAACCGTCATGAGCAAGTCATAGGACGAGAAATCTTGTGCAAAAACGGCTTTCTTAAATAAACGCGCTCCATAGCGGTGAAGTACCTGATAAAACCCTTTTGCCCATCGTAAGCGTTGACGCCATGCGGTAGCAAAATCAATGGGTTGTTCATCATATAAAACGGCGTATTCCGCATAACCAATTTTGTGTCCTTGTAGAACTTGTTCTACCGTAAACTGAATGTCTTCTGTAAGCAAATGATATGGCCATCCGCCTAACTCTGCAATCACTTTGGAGGATACTAAGAAGCCTGTTCCCGATATCGCACAACTGCTGCCAAACAACATACGAGCTCCGTTAATAAAGAAGGACTCTCGCAAAAACCAAAGACTATACCCGGCGGATAACCAATTGGTGTCAAAGTTTTTTGAGTTTCGATAACTGGTCACCGCGACATATCCCTGATTGAAAACTCGATTCATCTCACTGACAAATTGTGAATCCAATTGGTTGTCAGCATCGAAAACAAAATATCCATCATAATGTTGTATACCCGTCGCCTGGTCGATGGCTTGAAAGGCATGCTGCAAAGCGTACCCTTTACCTATCTTCTCAAGGTTGTTTCTATGAATGACTTGTGCGCCGAATTCTTTTGCCAAATCGGCCGTATTGTCGGTGCAATTATCGGCAATTACATAGATATCGAGGAGTTCAGGAGGATAATCTTGCGCTTGAATGCTATCTAGAAGACCAGAGAGAACCTTGCTTTCATTTCTTGCTGGAATCAATACAGCATACTTATGATTTTTCTTTGTTTTTTGTATTCTCATCGGTTCTAGCCAACGTATCAAAACAAAGTATAATTGATAAGCATAACACAGAAAAAACAGTGTGAACAAGGTTGTGTTCACCGATTTAAACAACGGAAGCATGGCTTCGAGTCACCTCTTTCATCTTGTCGCAGTCTATCACTTTTTAGCATAAATTCAAGAGATGTTTTGCATTATTCGGAAAGAATTCATAAATCCCCCTTGTTTTGTCACAGTTTGTTCATAGCTTTGGTAAATATATGTCAGTTTTTAAGAAGTGTTTCGCGTTGCGTTTCAAAGGAGATACAACGTACAAAATGGAATATTTGCAGTAGAACATAAAACCCATGAATGTGAGGAAATACTATGCAATATCGAATCAATCCTAAGAATGGTGATGCTTTATCGATTTTAGCGTTTGGCTGTATGCGCTTTGCCAAGGAAGAAAGCGAAGTGGAGCGTCAAATTATCTATGCTATTGAGCAAGGTATCAATTACTTTGACACCGCTTATATCTATCCCAATAGTGAAACCACTTTAGGTAAAATCCTGGCGAAAGGATATCGAGATCGTGTTCATATTGCGACAAAACTCCCGCATTACTTGTTGAAGAAGCCAGAGGACTTTGAACGGTACTTTCATGAACATCTTCGTCGTTTGCAAACCCACTATATTGATTATTATTTGATACACATGCTCAGTGATGTGGGAGTGTGGCAACGCCTGAAGAATCTGGGAATAGAAAACTGGATTAAAGAGAAAAAAGCCAAAGGACAAATTCGCAACATAGGTTTTTCTTATCATGGTGGGAAAGAGGATTTTGTTAAGCTTATCGATGCATACGATTGGGAATTTTGCATGATTCAATATAATTACATGGATGAGACGAACCAAGCAGGTCGAAGTGGTTTGGAATATGCCTCCTGCAAGGGCCTACCGGTCATGATTATGGAACCCTTAAGAGGTGGTAAACTGGTGACATCCTTGCCAAAAGAAGTAGAAGAACTTTGGCAGCAAGCTCAGCCAAAACGTTCCCCGGCGGAATGGGCACTACGTTGGGTCTGGAACCACCCCCAGGTGACCACCGTTCTTTCTGGTATGAATACCATGGAAATGTTGCAGGAGAACATCAAAGCAGCATCGCAAGCACGGGCACTGGAGTTCACAGAGGTGGAGAATACTTTGTTTCAAAAAGTCAGGGAGATCTTACTTCGGACCATACGGGTTCCCTGCACGGGCTGTAATTACTGCATGCCATGCCCTTTCGGTGTCGATATTCCACTTTGCCTCGCTTGTAGCAACGACGTGGTGCTGGAAGGGCGCTTCACGGCAATTCGTAAATATATCATGCAAACCGGCATTAAGAAAAAAGATAGTCACGCCTCTCTCTGTACCGAATGTGGACTCTGTGAAGCAAAGTGCCCTCAACATATCGCGATTCGAAAAGAGCTCAGAGTCACACAAAAAGAACTGGAAGGTTTTTGGTACAAACCTGCCCGTTGGGTGATTAAGCAGTACATGGGTTTTCATGCGAAGGATCAAGGAGGGAAGCGTGTATGATTCGATCTCAACCTATGCCATCGGTAGATTACTGCCCGAATCGACAAGCCCTTGTTTTATTGGACCAGACTCAATTACCAACTCGCGAAGTCGTGCTTTACTTGACTCGTGTGGAAGAGATACGCGAAGCCATATACCACTTGCGTGTGCGAGGAGCCCCGGCGATTGGCATCGCTGCTGCCATTGGCTTGGCAGTCATTATGAAACACCACCAACACTTGCCAGAAGCGGAGTATCATGAGTTATTTTATAGAAGTAAAGACATTCTTGTTCGCGCTCGTCCTACTGCAGTGAACTTGGCTTGGGCTTTGGATCAGATGACAGAGACATTTCTAGCGGAATCCGTGCTGCAACCATCTGCTTTAGCGGAGAAGTTGCTAGAAAAAGCTTTAATACTAAGAGAAGCAGATATTGCTGTGTGCCGGGCCATAGGGGAGTATGGGTTAGAATTACTACTCCCCGGTATGGGGCTGCTCACACACTGCAATGCAGGTCAACTGGCCACCATACGTTATGGTACCGCAACCGCTCCCATGTATTTGGGTCAGGAGCGTGGGTATGAATTTCGTATCTACAGCGATGAAACGCGCCCTCTGCTGCAGGGAGCACGTCTTACGGCATACGAGCTTTCTCGCACCGGACTCTCTGTCACTCTACTATGCGATAACATGGCGGGAGCTCTCATGAAGCAAGGGTTAATTGACGCTGTGCTCGTCGGATGCGATCGTGTAGCGGCCAATGGAGACACCGCGAATAAAATCGGTACCCTATCGGTAGCCATATTGGCTAAACATTACGGAATACCGTTTTATGTGTGTGCTCCCTCGTCAACTGTCGATTTCTCCACTCATACTGGAGAATCAATCGTGGTTGAACAGCGACCTAAGGAAGAAGTAACACACCTGTGGTATGCGAACCCCATGGCTCCTGAGGATGTCAGAGTAGTGAACCCTGCATTTGATGTCACCGATTACCCTTTGATTACGGCGTTTGTCACGGAGAAAGGCATTGTGTATCCTCCCTTTCAAGAGAACTTGAACAGAGTTTTACAACCAACTCACCCTAGGAGGTAAAATATGTTGCGCATAAAAATGAAAGAAGAAGTGGTTCACTGGGCAAAAGAACTGAGTGCTCGGAACCTTACGGTGGGCACAGGAGGAAACATTAGCAGTTTCGACCGTTCAGAGGGACTGATGGTCATAACACCCTCGGGTATGGAGTATGCTGTGCTACAAGCCGACGATATGATTGTCATGAAACTCCATGGAGATGTGGTCGAAGGC
>CALCNS010000358.1 GCA_937897315.1 uncultured Bacillota bacterium | reverse complement strand
TATGCTCCAAATCGTTTCGAAGAAGTCCAAGTTCTGGTCGACCACATGAAAGCGAACCGTCCAGTCATTGTTTCATTGGAAGGTCTCGATAGTGATTTGGCTCGGTCTATGCTGGATTTCATCTGCGGAGCTACTTATGCTTTGGAAGGCAGTATGCAAAAGGTAAGCGGCAATATTTTCTTGGTTGCTCCCAGCGATGTGGATGTTTCCAGCAATTTAAAAGAAGCATTATTAGCTAGGGATTCTTTGGTACGCAACCGTGACGAGAAGGGCGAAAAATACTAAACCGAAAGGGGTATTCCCATGTTGGGTAATCTCATCTCTACGGTAATCGAAGTCTTTAAGTATATGGTCTTAATTCGATTATTTGCCAACCTGTTTATGCAAGGTTCTCAACCTCGTTGGTTACAAATCTTAGAAGAGTATACAGAGCCTGTTTTAGCTCCTTTTAGGAGGCTAATCCCTCCCATTATGATGGGGGGAGCATATCTCGATTTTTCTCCGGTCTTATTATTCATTGGTCTTGGATTTTTACAAACGTTCATACGTATCTTACTATAAATCGGAGGTGTTGCTCAGATGTTAAGTCCTTTAGATATTCATAATAAAGAATTTAAGAAATCCCTGCGTGGGTACGACGAAGCCGATGTGGATGCTTTCCTAGACGAAATCATTCGAGATTTTGAAGCGTTATACCGCGAGAACACCTCACTCAAAGAAAAATTGAATCTATCGGAAGAACGTATTCAAAGTGTCATGGGCATGGAAGAGTCTTTGAAGAAGGCGTTACTGGTTGCTCAAGAAGCCGGTGATCAGTTAAAAATGAATGCTCGTCGCGAAGGAGAATTAATCATTCGCGAAGCCGATGTCCAAAGCCGAAAGATTATCGATGAAGCAATGAGCCGAGCTCAAAAAATAGTTGCGGAACACGATCAGGTTCGAAAAGACGCTGTAGTTTGTCGTGCCCGTCTCAAAACTATATTACAAGCTCAACTACATCTGCTGCAAACCGCCGAGTGTAAATTTCCCGGTGGTGACGAATGTACAGTGGGCAACTCTGGTCAGAATAAGAAGAACTAGTAATCAAAAAAAAAGATGGAATACAGTAATGTCAGAAAAA
>CALCNS010000357.1 GCA_937897315.1 uncultured Bacillota bacterium | reverse complement strand
CATTTGGACGGTGCCCGAGCATTCAATGCTGCTGTAGCTCAAGGATTGTCCATAGCGGAGTTATTACGCGGCTTAGATTCAGCACAGTTATGCCTCTCAAAAGGCTTAGGTGCCCCTGTGGGCTCTTTGTTGGTAGGTAGTAAGGTCACGATTAAGCGAGCCAGAAAATGGCGTAAAATGGTCGGTGGTGGCGTGCGTCAAGCCGGTATTTTGGCTGCAGCCGGATTATATGCTTTAGAACATCATGTGGAGCGTTTGCATGAAGATCATGAGAACGCACAAATATTGGCAGAAGCCTTGGATCAAGTCCAAGGATTAAAGGTGCTACGCCCGGACATCATGACCAATATTCTCTGTGTTGATACCACAGATTCAGGAAAAAGTGGTGTTGAATGGGTGAAAATCATGGCTGATCAGGGTATTAAAATTGGAGCTAATGGACCGTTCAGTATCCGATTTGTCACTCATTTAGATGTCAACCGAAACGATATCATGGAAGCCATTGTCCGATTGCGACAAATATAAGGAGGTAATCACATGAAACTTGCTTTCATTAACGGAGACTTATGGACTGTGTCCCATGGTATCATACAAGAAGGAATCATTATTTTGGAAGACGGAAAAATTTCTGCCATAGGACACCATCTTCCATTGCCGTCAGACGCTAAGGTGATTGATATTAAAGGAAAAATCGTCACTCCTGGACTCGTCGATGCTCATAGCCATGTTGGTGTGATGGAGGAATCCATTGGTTGGGCAGGTGATGATGTCAATGAATGCACCGATCCCAATACCGCACAAGTGAGAGCCCTAGATGGAATCAATCCGGGAGACAAAGGATTTGAAGATTGTTTGCGTGGCGGGGTGACTACTGTCCAAGTAGGGCCGGGATCCGGTAACGTGATTGGCGGAGAAATGTTAGTTCTTAAAACCGCTGGAACCATTGTGGATCACATGGTGATCAAATCATTATCCGGGTTAAAAGCCGCCTTAGGAGAAAACCCCAAAAACGTGTATGGTGGTATGAAGAAAATGCCTTCCACCCGCATGGGAACCGCAGCTGTGTTACGGAATGCACTCTTGGAAGCCCAAACCTACGGGAAGAAAAAATCCGAAGGTAAAGAACAGGCTATCGATATGAAAAAAGAAAATCTTTTAAAGGTGTTACATCGTGAAATTCCACTTCGAGTACATGCTCATCGCGCGGATGATATTGCAACTGCCATTCGCATAGCGGATGAATTTCAAATTGAGATGACCTTGGAACATTGCACTGAGGGAGATAAAATTGCGGAGTTCATTGCGGAGAAAAAGATTTATGCTGCAGTCGGGCCAACTTTGAGCTCAAAGTCTAAGGTAGAACTCAAAGATATGGGATATCATACCCCGGTGCTTCTGCACAAAGCCGGTGTTCCATTCGCCATTATTACCGATCATCCCATTATTCCAGAAACATATTTGCATATCGCTGCTGGGTTAGCGGTTCGAGAAGGATTACCGGAAGACACCGCATTAAAAGCATTGACGGAAATACCAGCAAAAATGTTAGGATTATTCGACCGAATCGGCTCTCTAGAAGTGGGTAAAGATGCAGATTTAGTTGTTTGGAGCGAAGATCCTTTTGAATTCATGTCCAAGGTATGCTTTACTGTGATTAACGGAGAAATCGTTTGGCAAGGAGGGAAACAATAATGCTGGCTTTTATTCATGCAACAATCTATCCGATTAGCAGTGCGAAAATCGAGAATGCTACTTTATTGGTCCAAGATGGCAAAATCCTGCAAATCGGTCAGCAAATTTCAATTCCTGCCGATGCCGAAGTCGTGGATTGTCAAGGACAAGTGCTTCTTCCGGGCTGGGTAGATGCTCATACTCATGTTGGCTTATGGGGTGAAGCGGAAGGTCGTGCTAGTTATGATGGCAACGAAAGTTCAGGACCGATTACTGCTCAAGTCCGTGGCTTAGATGCGGTCAATCCCGCTCATCACAGTTTTGCCGATGCCCGTAGCATCGGTACCACAACCGTACAAACCGGACCGGGATCCGGAAATATACTGGGTGGAGAATTACTAACGATTAAAACAGCCGGTACGATTATTGATCACATGGTATTAAGAGCTCCAAGTGGATTAAAATCTGCCTTGGGAGAAAACCCGAAACGCTTTCATGGTGAAATGATGAAGCGTATGCCATCTA
>CALCNS010000356.1 GCA_937897315.1 uncultured Bacillota bacterium | reverse complement strand
TTTGCGCATCCCATCGGTGTCCAGTCCTGGACGACACATCCCGGCTAAGTCCCCTTTGATATCCGCTAAAAAAACCGGAACCCCTAAATCGCTAAACGACTCTGCCATCACTTTTAACGTAATCGTCTTCCCTGTCCCGGTAGCACCGCAGATCAATCCGTGTCGATTTGCCATGTGAGGCAACAAGAAGATTCGGTTTTCATTCTTTGCCATCCACAGTTTGTCTTCAAAAAACATGACGTTCCTCCTAACTTTTTATACACAATACCCTTTATACTTACATTTCGCTGTGTAATGGCGGAATTCCTATTGCCATTTGGCATATCTTCTTTTACAATGTAAGCATGATATGGAAGGACTGATTTTTGTATGAGACGCAAAGGTCTACTCTTTGGCTTGGTTCTCGCTGCCTTGCTGCTACTCCTAGCTGGATGCAAAGCACCGGATGCAGAGCAAAAGGTCCCTGCTCCGGATAATCCTACTAAAATCAGCGTGGTCGAGACTGGCAGTTATATTAGCACAGAGGAAGTTGCCTTATATATCCAAACGTATCAGAAACTTCCAGCGAACTTTATCACCAAAGCCGAAGCAGAAAAATTAGGATGGATTAGCAGTAAAGGGAATTTGGACGAAGTCGCTCCGGGTAAAAGCATTGGAGGAAATCGTTTTGGAAATTACGAAGGTTTGCTACCCAGTGCCAAAGGCAGAGTCTGGACAGAGTGCGATATCAACTACAAAGGTGGTCTTCGTGGGGCCGAACGTCTTGTTTTTTCCAACGATGGCTTGATATACTATACCAAAGACCATTACAAAACATTTGAACAAGTCCATATGGAGGGGCCATGAAAACCATTTGCTTAGCGCCGAATCAGTTTTCTTCATTACAAGAAGTCCATAGTTTTTTGAAGAATACCTTGAATCTCCCGGATTACTATGGAGAAAATTTAGACGCACTTTATGACATACTAACCACTTGCGATTCATCCCTAGCCTTTTGTCTTCATTGTGGTTATGAAGAAAAACGCACCTTTTTTGCTTGGGAGCGATTTTTTCGGGTATTACAAGATGCCAGCCAAGAAAACTCTAGAATTACTATTTTGTACTAAGTAAAGAGCAAGATCGCCAGATCTTGCTCTTTATCTCAAATCAGTTCAATCTCATCTAGTTCAGGAACCGTTTCTTCCACATATTTCAATATGGCCACGTGTGGGGGAGTGTCTAAAGACACTTCAAATTGGTTTCCATCATAATGCTTTACCTCTCCTGCACATGCCAAGAAAGGGTCCAAGGTGCTAAGCACCGGAAAACCAAAATCCTCGCTGCGGTAATGCATGGGAATGACTACTTTGGCTCCCACTTGCTTCGCCAGTTCACAAGCTTGTTGCCCGGTAATGGTGTAATGACCTCCCACCGGAACCATAATCACATCGAGTGGACCAATCTCCTTTAACTGCTTTTCTGTCAAAGGTGCACCCAGATCACCAAAATGGGCTAAATGCAAGTCGTCATATACGAAAACATGAATTTTATTTTTCCCGCGTTTGCTACCCCCAGCATCGTCATGATATGCTTCATGAACTTCCACGTAATAGGGTTCTGTATGCTCTGTGGAGATGCAACTTACAGCCTCCACATAGCCATGATCTGCATGCTCGTGGCTGCAATATACCTCATTTGCCGTTTGCATCGCCAATTTTACACCAGGAACCGTGCCATCTTTATAGGGATCTAAAATAATCCTGTAATCACCAAAACGTACTCTGAAACAAGAATGACCTAACCAGGTGATGGTAATGGGTTTACTCATTGTATCGCCTCCTGCAAGAATATTACTCTTTATTTCGACGAATAGAGCTAAACTCCTTCCATAGTTAGGAAATTGGCAAACATTAACATCTTTTTTATTTTTAAGAGTTTTATTGACATACATAGAAGAAAAGTGTAGTATATATACAGAGAATGCATAAGGGACGGTATAGAAATGATGACAACAATTCTCATAGCCGATCAATCCAGCGTGGACCGTTTGATTATTGGTAGCATGCTCAAGGGTTATGAATTGAAATATGCTAGAAATGACAAAGAACTATTTCTAGAGTTAGAACTCAACCCCGATATTGGCTTTTTACTCCTCGATGTTTCTCTGCCAAGTATAAACTCCATAGAGATTCTTAAAAAAATAAAAACGAATCCGCAGTGGATCCGTTTGAGAACCATAGTAATGAGCGGCACCGACGATACCCAATTGGAAATTGATGCTCTTCGCTTAGGAGCGGTCGATTTTGTCAGAAAACCCATGAGCTTTGAAACACTGCGATTTCGCATCCACCTACATGAAAACCTACGGTATATGCAGGATACCCTAGAAAGCAACAATCGCACCCTGGAGAAGTTGGTGGTCGAAAAGACAAAGGAGTTAATGGCGACCAATCGTCGCATGGCCGATACACTAAATTTAGTTCAAATTATTTTTCAGCAAGCTCCTGTTGGGATCTTGCTTGGCAACATTCGAGATTACTTTGGTAGTAATAAAGAAAACGCACCCTTTGTGAATCCGAAATATGAGGAGATTACCGGTCGAAGTAAAGAGGAACTCAAGAAAATCGGCTGGAAGAACATTACTCACCCGGATGATATCGCAAAAGACATAGAAATGCAACAACGCCTTATCCGTGGTGATATGGGGAATTATCGTTTAGAAAAGCGCTACATTCGTCCAGATGGCTCAATCCGCTGGGTACGCCTCATTGCCTTCCCTTTCGATGCCCAAGATAGCGACTTCAATCATCTCATTATCGCTGAAGATATCCAGCACTTGAAAGTAGGCATAAATGGTGAAAACCGTCAATGACGGAACAGCATAAACAGAATGGGAATAAAGGGTGCCAGAATATAATTGGCGATTCTCAGTTTGGTTAAGTTCAACATGTTTAAAGAGATTCCTATGATGATGAGTGAACCCACCACCGACATTTCGTTGATGACAGCCGAAGTCAACAAGCTTGACAAGGCCTGAGCAAACAATGCTAAGGCTCCTTGGTATAGAAAAACCGGTATAGCAGCAAAACCAATTCCAATTCCCATGGTTGTGGTGAGCATCATAGCAAAGACACCGTCAATCACTGCCTTTGCAAACAAGGTGTCGTGAACTCCTTGTAATCCGCTTTCAAAAGAGCCAACAATTGCCATAGCACCGACACACATCATAAGGGATGAGTAAATGAAGCTCTGAGCGAAAGAATTTCCTTGATCATGAATACTAAAGCGCCCTTGCAAGCTTTTAGCGAAGTGCTCCAATTTGGTTTCAAAATCAAAAAAGCTACCAATGACCGCTCCAATGACCAAAGAAAAGACGGAGATCAATGCATCGGTTCCTTCAATGGTGACCGCTCCTTTTATGCCAATATACAGTACAAACAAAGCCAACCCACCAATCACAGTGGATGTAATTCGTTCCGGAATACCTTTCTTAAACAGCGCTCCAAAAAAACTTCCTAAGATTACCGCAGCCGCATTCACTATAACCCCTAAGAGAACCATACTTTTACCCCTCATCTCATGAAAATTCGATTCTATGATGTAAAAAGCCACCTATTGAACAATCAATAGGTGGTTTATTTTCTTGGCGGAGAAGGCGGGATTCGAACCCGCGATAGCGTTTTACCACTATAACCGCTTAGCAGGCGGCCCCCTTCGGCCTACTCGGGCACCTCTCCATTTGGGCTGACGAAAGTATAACATACCCAAGAAGGTTTTGCAAGGGTGAAACTTGCTGTTTTTGTTATGATTTTCTCGAATTTACTCTTCTAATTTAGCGATATCCTTCTTACTACCCACCACCACAATTACGTCTCCACTCCAAATACGGTCGTCTGCCGATGGGGTGACGTTTATAGTCTTCTCGTGATGAATAGCGATAATGTTTAAATTATACTTGTTGCGCAGGTCCAAATCGCGCAATCTTTTTCCAAAAAACTGTTCAGGAGCAACGATTTCAGCAATCGAGTACTCTGGTGACATGTCTATGTAGTCCAATAAACTCGAAGATGCAACGCTGTGGGCTATTCTTACACCCATATCTCGTTCGGGCAGAACAACTTTTTCGACCCCAATTTTCTCCAAAATCTTTGCATGGTTTGCAGAATTGGCTTTGACAACCAAATATTTGCAGCCCATTTCTTTTAGGTTTAAAGCACAGATAATGCTGGCTTGCAAATCTCTAAGTGTGACAAAGACAACGTCATAATTTACTAAGCCCATGCGCTGTAAAGCCGAAGGATCTCCGGCATCTAATTGTACTACATGAGTCAATTTGGTCGATAGATTCTGCACGATTTCCGCATTGTTATCAATGCCCAGCACTTCATAACCCATACTCAACAACGTTTCTGCTACCGCTGTTCCAAACTGCCCTAACCCAATTACAACATATTGACGGCTATCTGTCATAAAAAACACCTCTACCCTATTAAAATATTCTCTTCTGGCCACTGAACGTTATGGGTATCGTACTTCCTAAAGAGTGAAAGCAGCAGGGATAATCCCCCGACTCGACCTATAAACATGGTGATAATTAAGACTGCCTTACTAAAAGATGTTAACGTTGGAGTAATTCCCGTTGTTAACCCAACCGTTCCAAATGCAGAAACCACTTCAAATAAAACTTGATGCAGAGAATATGGTTCCGCAACAAGAACTAATGTTGTAGAGATGGATACTACCACAACACCAATTAAAATGATATATACAGCTTTATCCATAGATTCACGGGATATTCTCCGATTAAAGATAATGGGATCATTTCCTGTTCGAATCATAAATAGCAACATAAAAATCACAGTAGCAATGGTTGTGGTCTTAATACCTCCACCTGTGGAACTAGGAGACGCTCCTATAAACATTAAAAGTGTTGTGATTAGATTTGTTTCGGGTTCAACCATTCCAAAGTTGATGGTAGCATATCCAGCAGTACGAGGCGTAATGGATTGAAAAAAGCTAGCAAGTAGCTTCCCGGATAAAGATAACGGTTGGAGGGTTCCAGGATTCTTCCACTCAAATAATGCAAAACATATAAAACCAAATACGAGTAATCCTGCTGTTGTCGCAAAAACCACTTTGCTGTGGAGGGTCAGTTTCTTCCACCGGCGTTTCGTCCAAACATCTTTTATCACTGTAAATCCTAACCCGCCAAAAAGGATTAAGCCGCCAATGGTAAGTGTGACCAATGGATCCTCTACATAAGCAATGATACTTTGGAACTCCCCTTTTCCAAGTATGTCAAACCCTGCATTGCAAAATGCTGAAATACTATGAAACACACTAAACCATATACCTTTCATTAAGCCGAATTGAGGTATAAACCGTATCGATAATAAGACTGCCCCAAGAAACTCTATCAGTCCAGTAAGCGATGCAATACTAATCACTAACTTGATGGCACCACTCAATTGATTTTGATTAAATTGCTCCGCAATGAGCATACGATCACGAAGAGAAATTCGCCTTCCGATGACAACAAACATTAAAGTCGTGAATGTCATTAGTCCTAAGCCACCTATTTGTATAAGGATGA
>CALCNS010000355.1 GCA_937897315.1 uncultured Bacillota bacterium | reverse complement strand
AACAGTACAACTCCGTAGCATCAAAAAAGCCATGGAGTACCTACCGAACCCTCCCGAAATGGTGAAGCACTATGCGAACAGCCGCCATCATTTATGCGATGGCCCCGATTTCCCGCTCTTCTTACAAGACTTGCTTCAGTTTATAGAACAGCCGCACTCGATAAGAACTCCTTAATGTAGATTTGGTTCGTTACCTTGTCTATTGAAGGAGACCTATCACAGGCGGCTGTTTGCTTTGTACCACAATGGTTTTTCTACAAGAAGTGGCAGGTTTGTCTGCTTGACTTTGTGAAGAATTTCGCATAAAATAATAGTGAAAAAAGTAACAAATGTTTCTCTTGGAACAGTAACGAGGTGAAGTGTATGCAAGCAGTGGAAAAAACACCCTTGTTTCAGCATTTGTCGCCCGAAAGAGTGGCAGAACTGCTACAACATCGTGGCCAAGTACGGCACTTTTCAGCGGGAGAAACGGTGTACGACCCCCAGCACTTTCAACGAGCCATGGGTATTGTCTTGCAGGGTCGTCTTAAAGTTACGACAGAAACGGAAGTGGTTTTAACCATTCTTCACAGTGGTTCCCTCTTTGGGGTGGCGGGGTTGTTTTTGGAGCGAGACGACTATGTCACCCGGATTCAAGCCATCAAACCCTCGGAAGTGTTGTTTCTGACTACCGATGATTTGGAAGCCATCTTTAAAGAAGAATACTCGGTATGCTTGCAGTATTTACGCTTTTTAAGCCAACGTATTGTTTTCTTAAATCAGCGCATCAGCCAATTTGTAGCTCCGAGCCCAGCAGAGGCGTTATATGCGTTTCTCACACGCTTGGCCATTGCTGCCGAAACCGACCGCTTTCATTTGCCCATGTCCAAGCAAGAGATGTGCAGGCAGATGAACATGGGGCGCACGACCCTTTATCGCGCTTGGGATCAGTTGCTCACGGAAGGGCGACTCATCGAACATTCCGATACCAGTTTACAAGTGATTTTAGGAGGTACTCATCATTGAACAAGAAATTCATGCAACTCAGTGTTCTTTTACTCGTTTTCCTATTTCTTTTTACGGCATGCAATCAGCCGGTCAAACCCACACCGGTAGAGAAAATCGATATTCGCATTGGTGCGCTCAAAGGCCCTACTGCTTTGGGTATGCTAAAGCTCATGGAAGATGCAAAAGCTCAAACCACGAAGAATAATTATACGTTTACTTTGGCCGGTGCCCCCGATGAAATCAGCGGTAAGCTGATTTCCGGTGAACTAGATATGGCAGCCATACCGGCGAACTTGGCAGCGGTGTTGTTTAACAAGACCGAAGGGAAAATCCTCATGTCTGCTGTAAACACCTTGGGTGTTTTGTACATGCTCGATACCGGGGACAGTTTGCAGAGCATGCAAGATGTAGCGGGTAAAACGATATACGCGACCGGTCAGGGTTCTACGCCGGAGTTTGCGCTCAATTACTTATTGAAAGCCCATGGCTTAGAGCCCGGTAAAAATGTAGAAGTCATCTATAAGAGCGAACACGCCGAAGTGGCAGCACTCATGGCAGAAGGTAAAGTGGAATATGCACTCTTACCCGAACCCTTCGTAACCACGGTGCTCAATAAGGGGAACGCTCGTGTGGCACTGGATCTCACGGAGGAATGGCAAAAAGTGGGTGAAGAGGGCAGCAATTTGGTCATGGGTGCGTTTGCGGTTCGTAAAGAGTTTTATGAAAAGAATCCCCAGGTCGTAAAAGACTTCTTGGCTGAATATAAAACTTCAGTTGCTTACACAAATGAGCATGTCGAAGAAGCGGCTGCGTTAAGTGGAAAATACGAAATCATTGCCGAAGCGGTGGCAAAGAAAGCTATACCTGCCTGTAACATTGTTTATGTTGACGGGGACGAGATGAAGACCATGACCGAATCTTTTTTAAAAGTATTATACGAAGCCGATGCCAAATCGGTGGGTGGTAAACTACCCACAGCAGAGTTCTATTTGAAGTAAGTAACGAAAGGAAGATGCGGCATGCGAGGTTTGCTGAAGAAACCCGGTTCCCTTAGACCCCTGCCTGCCGCTCTGCTTTTTGTTGCGGCAGTGGGGTTTTGGTTGTTATGCTGGCATTTTATCGCTCAAAGAATACAGATGTCATTGCTTTTGCCGAGTCCGGCAGAAACCTTTCGCGCATTGGGGAACATTGTTGCACATGCCGATTTCTGGCGCATTACCTTGGCTAGTTTGTTACGCATCTTTTCCGGGTTTGCCATGGCGGTGATCGTTGGCTCTCTTTTAGGAGCTCTAACCGCCTTTGTACCGGTCGCTCGACCGTTCATTGCATTGCCGATGAATATCATCAAGGCGACTCCGGTAGCTTCCTTTGTGATTTTGGCACTGGTTTGGTTATCATCCCAGCAGCTGTCCTTATTTATTTGCTTCCTCATGGTTTTACCTTTGGTGTGGAGCAATGTGGAAACCGGATTTCTGCAGGTAGATGAGTCTTTGCTGGAAATGGCTTATGTCTACCGTTTTTCCAATAAGACAATCTTGCAAAGCATTTACTTTCCGGCACTCAAACCCTTTTTAGTGAATGCGCTGTTGCTTGGGTTTGGCTATGCCTGGAAATCCGGGGTCGCTGCCGAGGTTTTGGGTCTCCCTCAGTGGGGCATTGGAACCAAGCTGTATCAGTCAAAAATCTACTTAGAAACCCCCGAACTGTTCGCTTGGACCGTGGTAGTGATTGTGATTAGCTTATTGGCAGAGGGCGGTTTGACTCTGTGGCTGAAAAAAGAAAGAAGGATGCGATCGGGATGAAATTAGAGTCATTGAGTTTTACCTACGATAAGAGACCGGTTTTGCGCGATTTCTCCTTGAACTTACCCAGCCAAGGAGTGGTTGTCCTCATGGGTCATTCCGGTTGCGGTAAAACTACACTTCTTCGCCTGATTGCAGGGTTGGAGAAAGCGCAAAGCGGCCGAGTGCTCGATGCAGCAAAGAAGCCATCTTTTTTGTTTCAGGAAGATCGCTTACTTCCACAGTTGACGGTGTTTCAGAACCTCATGTTGGTACAGCCCAAGGGTGGTGCAGCAGAGGTTCATAAGCGGTTGCAGCAGGTTGGGTTAGAAGAAGAAAGCCAGGCTTATCCCGGGGAGCTATCGGGGGGCATGAAGCGCAGAGTGGCATTAGCCAGAGCTTTGTGTTATGATGGAGATGTACTGATTTTGGACGAACCGCTGAAAGGACTTAGCATGGAACATCGACGTCAATTGTGGCCGGTGTTAAAAGCGGAGGGAGAACGGCGCTTGGTTCTGTGGGTCAGTCACGATGAAGAAGAAGCCAAGGCGGTGGCAGATCGAGTCTTGCACTTATCGGGCTTCCCATTAAAAATCCTGGAGGTGGCCGGTTGTTAGAACAGTTTTTGTTTACCAAGGAGTATCGCATCGAAGGTCGTCAGGTGGGTCCGGAGAATCGATTAAAACCATCGGCGTTGCTGTGGCTGTTCATGGAGACCAGCGAAGCCCACATGAATTCGCTGGGCTGGAATCACACAAGGTTAGTGGACGAAGATATGGCATTCCTGATTATTCACAATAAGGTTTCACTAAAGCAGATACCCCAGTTTGGTGAAGAGTATACGGTAGAAACTGCCCCCATTGGGAACACCGGGGCTCAGTTTTACCGAGGGTTTCGCTTGGTGGGGAAAGATGGTGTGGTGGGTGAAATGACACAGACCAGTGTCTTGGTCAACCCGCATACCCACCAGCTACAGAGGCCAAAAAACTTTTATAAACTCGATATTTTCCCTGATGTGAAAGTCTCTTCCAAGTGGATTGTGACGGCTCCGGAGACACCGGAGGTTCTCTATCCCTTAGGCGTTCGAACCATTTACTATTCTGATTTGGATTACAACAATCATTTGAACAATACCATCTATGCCGATATTTGCATGGACTTCTGTGCAGACCGCTTGGGGGGGCATGCGTTTTCCGGCATGCATATTCAATATATTGCTGAAGCCTTGCTCCATGATGAAGTGGTCATCGAAGGCACTTCCTTACCCGGAGGGGGTTTTTACTGCCAAGGTAGCCATACCCGTGGCTTGTGTTTTAAAGCTATCCTACAAAAAGACGATTCTCATTAAGCGAGAACCGTCTTTTTTAGTATTTATAAGGTTAGCAAAGTCTCTTCGATTTTGGTTTGCATTTGTTGTTGCGCGTTCGATTCTAATTGTAGCATTTGTTCTAAACGGCTCATGACGGTATCGACTTGTGCAATGACCGCAGATACGTTCTCGCGGGCGGTATTGATTTTGGCTTGCATGAAGAAGTCCATGAAAAAACCATCAAAGAAGAAATCGGCGAATTTGCTGAAGCCATCGATGTGGATCTCCGAAGGCCCGCTTATGCGAATGTCGAGCAATTCGGTTTGAAATCTTCGAAGCTCACTTTCTACCCGGTTGATTTGCCGTTTGGCTTCATCAATATGGGAGTGTTTGATAAGGGTAGCAAATAGCCCACCACCTACCATATCGAAGACACCCCAACCGGCTGCGGAGTTTAAGCTTTCCGATACGCTTTGCAGAGCCTCACGGGCTGTTGCACCAGCAGCCTGGGCTTCTTCGATTTCTCGTTGATTGCGCCGGCTGATTTCCATTTGCTCTTGCAGAAGGCGTAACGATTCTGCGGCTTTTCCGGGAAGCTGCGCCACTTCTTTTTGCTTTTCGGCAAAGCGTTTTCGGTACTCTGCTTCAGAGGCTTTGCATTCAGCTTCTTCCCTTTGGTAGCGCTCGATTTGGTATTTCACGTCATCGACGCGGTCCAGTGCATGCCGATAAGCCAGGGCGGCTTCTACCGCTTCTTGTTCTTCTTTGTCTAGGCGATCGTAGTAATTGCCGGTCACACCGGCTAAGAAACGACTGAATCCCATATTTTTTAAGCGTTCTACATCGGCTTCTTCTTTATCCAGTACCGCTCCCAAGCGGTCTGCTTCCTCTTCCAATTCTACGAGTTGAACTTCCAGCTCCTCCATCATGCGTTGTATTTTTTTAGCTCGGTCGGCACGCTCTTTCAAATCGCGCAGGGAAGTGGAAGGAGTATTCTTTTGGTCCATCTGTGTTCCTCCAATATTTAACTTAAGTGAGATTTAAACCAGGCCAAGGTTCGCTGCCAACGATCGACTACATAAGAGGGTTTGACGATACCGTGGTATTGGTCGGGGTATTTTACATAAACGGTCTCTTTGCCGAGCCGTTTTAAAGCATAGTAAAATTGCTCGCTTTGGTCCTGTGGGCAACGTACATCAATGCTGCCGTGCAATATCAGGGTGGGGGTTTCTACATTGCGCACAAAAGTGATGGGGCTGCGTGACATGACTTTAGGGATATCATCTACCACAAATCCACCGTGTAACCCCTCTCCGTAGACTTGTGCATCGCTGACGAGGGCTAGGGTGAGCCAGTTCGAAATAATCGCTCCGGCTACAGCTGCTTTGAAGCGCTTGTTTTGGGTGACTATCCAAGAAGTCATAAAGCCGCCATAGCTCCATCCGGTGACCATAAGTCGGTTGGCATCGGCGACGCCCATGGCTATGACGTGGTCCACGCCTTTCATAATATCCTCGTAATCTTTACCGCCAAGGTCCTGTACGCAACCCATGGCAAAATCGGCTCCGTAGGTGACGCTACCGCGCGGATTGGTGAAGACGACTGCAAATCCATGGTTGGCGAAAAGTTGGAAGGGGAATTGGTAACTGTCGGTATAAACTCCGGTGGGACCCCCATGAATGCTAAGCACGGTGGGTACTGGTTGGCCCGGAGTGTAATCTAAGGGGCGAACCAAAAAGCCGTCAATCGGCCAGCCATCGGCACCGGCATAGGTGAAGCGTTCGACCGGTAAGGGAGGGTATTTTTTTAAGAAGGCTTCGTGAACCGAGGTTAATACAGTGGCTTTGCCTTCTTTGGAGACATATAACTCGGCAGGATGGGTGAAGTTTTCACTGAGGAACAACATAGTACCATCCGCGGCGATTTCTACGCTGTTACTCATTGCCAAAGCCCCAATCGTAGCGGGCTGTTCGTCCTCGAGTTCTCCGTTGACAAAGGGGATGACCGTTATGGTGTTGCTTCCCTTCCAGGCTCGTAGGTTATACACTTGGTTGTTCTTTGCACAATAACGTAAATTGCTTCGCATAGCATCATCGAGCGGGGTTAGGCAGGTAATGGCTTCTGCTGCTAAGGGGAGGGATTGAGTCAAAGGTGCCGACCACAGACGACTGGGACTGACTCCACTGGGGTAAGAATTGTCACTACCTAACCATAGTAGGGTTTTGCCCTGGTCGGCCATGAGCATCTGGGAGATATTGCCATCAAATTCTAGGACTTTGTGGTTTAGTCCGCTAGCCAATAACAAATTTCGGACTTCCGTACGATTGCTGACAGTACTTTCAGAGTAGCAGGTGACACTGTAGTAAATCGAACTGCCATCTTGGTTCCAAACCACCGAACCAATGCGCTCTTTGCCCTGCGTATGAGGTAGGCAAGTATGATTGGGGTCTTGCCATTCCAAGACATAGATTTGCGGGTAAGTATGGTGTATATAGCCTTTTCCGTCCGTACGATACGCCATCTCATCAATGACCACCGGGGCATCCTTCTTTTCTTCTTTCCCACCTCGGTCATAGAGTTCTTTGGGTTCGCTGGGGTAGCGAGGACCTTCCGGCAACGGTTGGTTCGATAAAAAAGCGATTTTGCTGCCGTCTGGGCTAAAAATAGCAGCCGAGCTAGGGGAGGGTTCGGTTCCCAGTAATTCGGCTTCTCCACCGCTTAAGCGAATCGCATAAAACTGTGCCTTCCCCTTTTCACCGCGACTGGAGTGAAAGACAATGGTGGTGCCATCGGGAGAGAACCTTGGATTGCTGTCTTTTCCGCTTTGAGTTAGCTGCCTTGGAGCAACACTGCCATCGGTAGCGGCAATCCATAGGTTACTCCCCTTTTTATCTTCTTTGAGTGTGGTCTCGCTGACAACATAAACAGCCCATTGACCGTTGGGAGAAATTTGTGGGTCGCTTATCGTTTTCATATCGAATTGGTGAGCGGCATGTAAAATGGGTTTCATTGTGGCACTCCTTTCTATGAGCGAAAGTTCTTGCTTTACCAATTCTCTTTTTTGATCTTATCCCCTTCTTTGTTGTCAAAAAAGAGCAAAAAAACGCCGCCCTGTCCAAAGACAGAGCGGCCATGAGAGGAATAAACAGAACAAAACATTAAAAAAAGAGAGGAGGAAATATGAGAACCATGAAATAAAAAAGGAAGCCCGCCGATTATCGATCGGAGACCTTCCGCAGAGCATTTTATTCTCACGGTGTCCGTTTCGCTAAAAACGAAACGTGGTTTCGCTTGGACCAAACCAGCAAATGCTGTTGGAACCCTAGAAACCCTCTCACATTGTGCGCGAATCAAGCGCAGTATTAATATACCATACTTCAGGAATTTTGACAAGTCATTGACAAATTTTTTGTCAAAATTGACGAATTTTTTATCAAATTGATAAGTGTTCCGCCAGTTTTCGACATAAAAAAATAAAATAACGGCGGGTATTATCGTCGTGCTTGAAGGATGAAAGGGGATTCTCTGGTTTAAATCCCAAGTATGGTAAAAAGGTACATGTAAATCGGTAGGAACAATAACCCAATGAGAGTGGATATGGACACAGCAGAGGCAGCAAATTCTGGGTCAGAACCATATAAAGCGGCAACAATGGGGGCTTGGGCCATACCGGGCATGGCCGATTGAATAATCGTCACCCGTGCTAGCAAGCCTTCGATATGAAAGAATTTCATCAAAGCTATGGTAACCATGGGAGCAATGACAAAACGACCCAAGCATACAAAGAAGAGCTCTTTGGTGCAACGCAAGTTCTTTAGACCTAATCCCGCTAAAATATGACCAATATAAATAAGAGCAAGAGGTGTGCTCATACTTCCAATGTACTTGGTTGTATCCATAATCAGTTTTGGCATGGGGAACCGCAAAAAAATGAGAACAATGCAGGTGACCAACGTGATTAAGGCAGGAGACATCATTTTTTTCAGGTTTTCAGCCAGACTCACTTTTTCTCCGGGTCTGGCATCTCTGCGGATGTTTGGAGCAGCGATACCCCAGAAAAGAATGCTGTTGGCAGCAAATGTCAAGAGTGCTAGCGGGGCAGCTTCATTTCCAAACAAGGCAACACAGACGGGTAAACCCACAAATATGGTGTTGGAGAAGCCAAACAAGGCCGAAAAGACACCACGCTGGCCTTTTGGTATCTTCAACAAGTAGATCACTGGATACGATAAGAGGAAAGTAGCCAGAATGGAAAAGAACGGAGCGAGTAAACCCCACCCGGCAGCGCGAAGGCCCTCTAAGGTGAAATAGCCCATCATATTGTTGATTAAAGTGGCAGGAACCACATAGGTGACAACCAAGGTTGCAATGAATTTGGCGATTTTCTCGTCGATGAGTTTTATCTTGGTTAAATAAAAACCAAAACCGATCATGGCAAAGATGGTGAGAACAATGTTCATCGTATTGGACATGGGGACCTCCTTTTAAAAACAGGAAAGTTAGCAGACTGAGTTATTATACGCCTTTTTGTCTGCAATGGCAAGCCACCCGATGTCCATTGGCTAACACCTGAACAGGAGGTCGTTGCGACCGGCAAAGTTCCGTTGATTGGGGGCATAATTCGGCATAAGGACAACAGAGATCAGAGGCGACTCCCCAACCAATACCCTCAGTGGGCAAGTTCCCTTCGAATAAATCCGCTGCCGCCAGCAACGATTGGGTATAAGGATGGATGGGGTTGCGCAACAATTCTTCGGTGGTGGCTTCTTCTACCAGGCTACCCCGGTACATGACCAAAATACGATCTGCCAACCACGATACCACATGCAAATCGTGAGAGATAAAGAGCATCGATAACTGATGCTTCTCCCTAAGCGTCTGCAGAAGGTTTAAGATTTGGGCTTGAATCGATAAATCCAAAGCCGATACCACTTCGTCGGCAATCAGCAGAGCGGGTTTCACCAATAATGCGCTCAGAATTGCAACTCGTTGTCTCTGCCCACCCGACAGCTGGTGCGGATAACGTGGCAAATACGTATTGTCCAACCCTACATCGGGCAATTCTAGACGAATGAATTCTCGCCGTTCTTTGTCGTTTCTCAGAATGTGAAAACCAATCAGGGGTTCCATGAGGATTTGTTCTATGGTCAAGGAAGGATTTAGCACTTGCTGAGGATCCTGAAAAATCATTTGGATCTGACGTCGGAATGGACGAAAATCATAGTCATCCAAAGGTAATATATCGGTGCCGTTTAAAAATATCTTCCCAGAATCGGGCTTAAGTAACCGTGCAATGATTCGAGCCGTTGTGGTCTTTCCGCAGCCGGACTCGCCAATTAACCCCAAAACTTCACCTTTTTGCATCTCAAAATCTAAGTGGTTTACGGCAATGAAGCGCTGGGGTGAGTCAAAGAGGGAAGTCTTAGGAGCAGCATACGTTTTCAAAACATCTTGCAGCCGGATTAACGGTGGTTGTGTGGTCATCATACGCTCACCGCCTTTCCAGATCGGGGGTAATTACACAGAACACTGTGCTCACCCCGATGGAACTCATGGATTTCTCTGTCACAAACCTCGGTCCGGAACGGACAGCGAGGAGCGAAATTGCAAGGCACCTGGCGTTGATCCAACGGCGGGACCATTCCTTCCACCATTTCCAATGTTTGTCCTTTGCGCTGGAAACTGGGTTTCGAATCGAGCAGAGCTAGTGTATAGGGATGCATGGGGTGAGTTAGCACTTCGTTGGTAGGACCCGATTCCACAATTTGACCGGCATAGAGCACCATGGTGCGTTCGCATAAAGAACGTACCACCTGTATGTTATGCGAAATCATCAGTAAAGTCAGCTCATGCTTCTGCTGAAGATTTCGAATCAGAGTTAAGATTTGTTGCTGAGTGGTTAAATCCAAAGCGGTTGTCGGTTCGTCTGCTAACAACAAGCGGGGTTTGGGTAGCATGACCATGGCCAGCATCACTCTTTGTCGTTGACCGCCTGATAATTGGTGCGGGTATTTTTGCAGGACTTCACGGGGTCGGTCTAAGCCCACTTCTTCTAAACTGGCAATTAAATGCTGTTCTTGAGCGGCTTTCCCTTGAATCTCTCTGCAATGAAGTAAAAGAACTTCCCGCATTTGGTAGCCAATCGTCAATAAGGGGTTCAAAGAGGTTGCAGAGTCCTGAAAGACCATGGTAATATCGAAACCGCGGTAGGCTCGTAGTTCTTCTTCGGTCAACTGAGTCAAGTCTATGCCATCAAAATAAATATGTCCTGAACTCCGCTGAACCTGCTCAGGTAAGAGCCCTGCAATCGCTTGCGCGGTTAAGCTTTTTCCGCTACCCGACTCACCAATGAGGCCAACACTATCGCCTACATTCATGCGAAAACTCAAATCATGGACTGCAGGGTAATATTTTCCGACATAGGGTACGGAAACGCTGATGTGTTCTACACGGCATAACTCTTTGTTTTGTTGCATGGCGGTCAATCCTTTCTACGGCGATCGCCCAAATCGCGCAAGCCATCACCCAAGAGGTTAAAGCCCAAAACCAAGAGTGTAATCGATAAACCGGACCCGATGGCCAGCCAAGGAGCATTAAACAAGTAGTTTTGTGCTTCCGATAGCATTTTGCCCCAAGAAGGGTCGGGTGGTTGGACACCTAATCCCAAATAGGACAAGCCTGCTTCGGTTAAAACCGCGTTGGCAAACCCCAAAGATGCAGTGACCAACAAAGAAGAGCGAAGGTTGGGTAGCAGGTGATGAAAAAGGATTCTCCCACTACCAATCCCAATGAGTTGAGTCCACTGCATGTAATCGAGGTTTTTCAGCTGCATTGCACTGCTCCGCGCCATACGGGCATATAGCGGTATGGACAAAACAGCAATAGCAAAAACGGTGACGGTCATACCGGAACCAAAGACCGAGATCAGCATTAAAGCCAGTAGTAAACTGGGAATGGCTTTCATGGCGTCGAGAATTCGCACGATGACAAGATCAAACCATCCCCCATAATACCCACAAGCCAACCCTAAGGGGACGCCAATCAGAGATCCGGTGGCCACCGAAGCGCTGCCTACCAAAAAGGCCGTTTGTGAGGCCATCATCAATCGACTAAAGACATCGCGACCTAAATGATCAGTACCCAACCAATGGAGAAAGGAGGGAGCTTGTAATTGCTGTAACGCACTGGGATTGTTGGGAGGATACGGTGTCCAAAAAAAGCTGAGTACCATAAAACCCAACAAAAATGCAATCATACTACTTCCTATGGCAAAAGACGGGCTGCGCTTTTCGAAAGAGCGAAGTGTTCTCATGATTCTTCCTCCTTGTCACGAATGCGTGGATCGATTTTTGCACTCAGCAAATCCACAAAGAGGAAGCCAAAGGTAACGACGACGGACACATAAAGCGTAATCCCCTGCACCAACGGTAAATCACGATTGCGTATTGCGGTTTGTAGCAGCTGTCCCAATCCCGGTATGGAGAAGGTCGATTCAATGACAATCGATCCAGTTAGGATGTTGACCAATATCACGCCGAGGATGGTGAGGACCGGTAAAAAAGCATTACGCAGAACATGACGATACAAGATCACGTTCTCGGTTAATCCTTTGTTTCTTGCCGTGCGAACGTAATCTTGTAACATTTGGTCCAATAACGAGGCTCGTAAGTAACGAACCACAATCGCAATGGAAGAAAAACTAACCGCCAGACCCGGTAAAATCATCGAGCGAATAAAACCCAAAGGGTTTTCACGCCAGGGCACATATCCATGAATGGGTAACCAGCCCAGTTTGACGCCGAAGACCAGCATGAGAAGAATGGCCATCCAAAACGAAGGAATGGCGATCCCCAATTGCGTCATCCCGTTTATCAAAAGCCCGGCAGGTCCACGGCTGTGTTTGGCTAGCCATATTCCCAAGGGAATGGAAATGACGAGGATCAACATAAAAGACCAAATGGCCAACGCCAGCGTATTCGGCAGGCGTTGACCAATTAATTCTTGTACGGGCATGCGGAATCGAATGCTGGTCCCCAAATCTCCTCGCGACAAAGCGACCACCCAGTTGATATAACGACGCATGGGTGGCTGGTCTAATCCCAATTCTTCTCGAAGCAAGGCTTCCAAAGCAGGATCCGCTTCTTGGCCCAAACGAGAAAGAACCGGGTCTCCGGGAATAATCTGAAAGACGAAGAAAATCAGCAGGCTGACCAAAAACAACGTCATCAGACTCGATAACAAACGGGTCCAAAGCGAGCGAGGGATAAGGATCAACTCCTTCAATGGTGAAGACTATTTGCTGACGGTGACCGTCTTCATGTCGATAAAGCCAATCGGATAGGTTACTAAACCACTTAACCGCATGTTCACGGCACGATATAAGGTGGGATCCATTATGAAAATAGCTACAGCATCGTCGGTTAGAATTTCCTGAGCTTGGTTGTATAAGGCGCGACGAACTTCCATATCGGCTGTTAATCGAGCTTCTTTGATAATGGTATCGTATTCCGGGTTGTTGTACTTATAGAAGTTACGGCGGAAAGTCGATTCAAAACGTCCCAACACGGCATCGGGATCTAACTTGCCGGTTAAACCCACAATAGAAGCTTCGTAATTGGCAGAGCCATAGACTTCGGTTAACCAGGTATTCCATTCAATAGGAGCAATGTTCATGGTGATCCCTGCGGCTTTCAGTTGTGACTGAATCAACAAGGCGGTATCCATGTGGAATTGATATTCGGTGGGAACTTTTATAGAGAAGGTCAAATTGCTTTCTCCAGCTTCACTTAGCAGTTGCTTTGCTTTTTCCGGATTGTAGGCATAATGATTCTCGGTTTCTACGTTATAGAAGTATCCCATGATGGGGCTGAAATTGGTATCGAGTTTTGGAGATCCCGGAGCCAACATTTCAATGATTTCATCCTTATTGATGGCATAATTTAAGGCTTGTCGCACTTCTTTCTTGGCAAATGCTGGGTGTTCATGGTTTAGAGTCATCAGCTGTACCATATTTTGCGGAGCGGTCAGCACAGCAACTTTGGTCCTATCTACACTTTTGGTTTGATCTAAGGTGATGTTTAAAATATCGACTTCACCGGTCTGTAGGGCTAAAAATCCGGTATTCGAGTCGGTATAAATCTTAAAATCAACCTGATTCAATTGAGGTAAGGTGCCATAGTATTTTTAGTTGCGGACCATGGTGATACCTACGCCGGGGGTGTAAGAAGAATACTTAAAGGGACCGGCTCCAATGGGAGTCTTGGCTTGCTCCGGACCGCTTTTATCGGGAATAATAGCAATCATTAATTTGGACAAGAAACTAACATCGACTTTGGATAAATGGAAAATTACTGTCTTGGCGTCCGGTGTTTCGATGGATTCGATTCCGGCAAAATTCGATGTGAGAGGTTCTTTTTGATCCTCTGTTTTACCATTTAACCGGTTGAAGGTATAAGCCACATCAGCAGAGGTAAGGGGCTTGTCGTTGTGAAATACCACATTGTCTTTTAGTTTTACCGTATATTGCAGCAGGGAATCATCGTGGGCAATGCTCTGTGCCAAATCCATGATGATTTCACCATCGGGTGTGATGCTAATCAGACCGGTAAACAGGTTGAACATCACTTCTTGGGTTCCGGTTGCTGCAGAAAGATGGGGGTCGAGAGAATCGAAGTCCTGAGGAATTCCCACCACCGCCTTTAAAATAGCGGGAGCAGGGGTCGGTGCAGGGGTGGAATTACAGGCAGAAAGTAGCAAGGTGAGAAGTAAGAGTAGTATCACTCCGGTTTGTTTTTTCATGTTGATGTCCCTCCTAATAAGTAAATAGATGTTTTCTCTCTATCTCTGCCCTTCTGCTTTCGATAGATTAACCCCTATTTCCTGTATCTTCTCTTTGTAAAATGTTGCTACATGATATGGTAAAATTGTACTTCTACCATAGAACCATCCTGTGACAAAATATACCAGTTTTAATGTTTATTATGATCCCTAACATGGCATTCAAAGCGCCAGGCATCACGACAAATATCGACGATATTGCGTCGGACAGCCCAGTTCAGTTCGCGGTTCGCTTTGCTGGCATCGGCATAACAAGTGGCAATATCTCCGGGTCGGCGAGCTTCGATGCGATAAGGCACGGTTTCTCCGGTGGCTTCTTCAAAGGCATGGATGAGTTCCAACACCGAGGTACCCTGCCCGCTGCCTAGGTTGTGTAAGTGCACTCCGGGAGTTAAATGTTCCAGAGCCGCTACATGACCTTCTGCCAAATCCATGACATGAATGTAATCACGGATACCGGTGCCATCGGGAGTGGGATAATCGTTTCCAAAAATCCTTAAATAAGGTACGCGTCCCGTGACAGCTCGAGTGACATTGGGTAAAAGATTATTGGGAATTCCATTGGGGTCTTCTCCGATGAGACCGCTGGGATGCGCACCAACCGGATTAAAATACCGCAGCAACGAGATTTGTAAAAACGGATGAGCTTTGGCGGCATCGGTTAAGATGCGCTCGCTCATGGCTTTGGTTTCACCATAGGGATTGGTGGTGGGTAACAGGGGCAAACCCTCGTGGAAGGGTACTGTGTTATCTCCATACACGGTGGCGGAAGAGCTGAAGACAAATCGGGGTACACCATGGCGAACACACGCATCTGCCAAGGTGATGGTGCTGAGCAAATTATTGCGATAATACTGCAAGGGCTTGGCTACCGATTCCCCTACCGCTTTCATACCTGCAAAGTGAATCACACCATCAAAGTGTTCTTCACAGAAAAGCCGGTCGACCGCTTCTGCATCGCAGGCATCCATTTCGTGAAAAGAAAAGTTCTTTCCCGAGATTTCGCGAATACGATCGAGCACCATTGGTTGACTGTTATAGAAGTTATCGATGAGAACCAAGGAGTAACCCGCTTCCAACAAGACGACGGCCGTATGAGAACCAATGTAACCGGCTCCTCCGGTAATGAGTATTTTCATGTCGTGACCCCTTTCTATGCCAAACCGTGCAATAGTCGTTTGCTACGAGTTTGCACTTCGTAGCGTATGTGCTCTTCATCGAGTCGAGTATATTGTCCCTGTTCATACAACACTTCTCCATTGACCATGACCCAATCCACATCGGTGGGCAATGTGTGGTGTATTGCTGCGGATAAGGGGTCATTTAAAGCAGTGAAATGCGGTGCATCGGTATTTACCGCAATCAGGTCCGCTTTCGCTCCTACTTCTAAAACACCCATGGTTTCGTTTTCTTCTGCAAACAAATGTTGAGCCGGGGTGGACGTACACATTTGCAAGATTTCCCAATCGGCAAACGCGCCGGGGTTATTCGTTTGTGCTGAGGAAAGCAAGGACGCTAAACGCATCTCTTTCCAAAGGTCCATGGCATTCCCGCTGCTCTGACCATCGGTACCCAAAGCATAGTTCACGCCTGCTTCTTTCATGGCAACCAATTGGGGAAAGCCGGCAGCTAAACGCAAATTACTGGTAGGACAGGGTACAGCTAACATGCCGTACTTTTTGAGTAGAAGTCGATCTTCTTCCTCTAAATGAACGCAGTGTGCGGCAATGTTTTTTGGGCTCAGCAAGCCCATTTCGGCAAATCTTTGAATGGGGCGTTTGCCAAAAAGAAGCAAATCGTCCTCCACTTCTTTACGGGTTTCGTGTAAGTGTGTATGCACACGATATCCATGTTGCACCAACCACGCCGCACCTTCCGCCAATACATCCGCTGGATACAAATACCCGCTATGCACAGTGGCAAAAACTTTCATAAGACCGTTGTTACGATTATGATATTGTGCATAGTTCGCTTCGAATTCTGAAAAAATGGTTTTGCATGAGGGAGGATTGAATTCGGTTTGGAAGACAGAGAAACCGGTGGCAACACGCATACCACTTTCTTCTGCAAATCTCATGCCAGCCTGAGGTATGAGGGGCATGTCGCATACGGCAGTGATCCCTCCGCGTAACATTTCCAGAAGGCCCATGGCGGTTCCCCAGGCAACATCTTCTTGGGTTAATCGAGCTTCTGCCGGGAAGATTTTTGTAAAAAGCCAATCGTGTAAATGTAGTCCGGAGCCATAATTACGAAAATAAGCCATATAAGAATGAGCATGACTGTTCACCAAACCGGGGATCACCAGCCAGTGCCTTGCGTTCAATACCCGTGTATTGGCATCGTGGCGAGTGTGTTCTAAATGGTGAGGATATATTCCGCTGATGATATCGTCTTGTATGACCAAGTCCATATGTCGTTGCACAGGGTGATTGGGGTTCGGAGATAACAGGGTTGCGTCTTGAAGAATGGTTCGCATGGTCCCACCTATATCTTTTCAATGATGCGGCTGACGAACGCACAGAAGCGTTCCTCCACTTGATGAGCGGTTTCGTTTACTTCTTCTCCCGATAGTTTTTGATTCAACATACCAGCAGCCAAATTGGTAATACAAGAAATGCCTAAGATTTTCATATCTGCATGACGGGCCGCAATGATTTCCGGAACGGTAGACATGCCTACTGCATCCGCACCAAGGTGGCGAAGGCCAATAATATCGGCGGGGGTTTCAAAATGTGGACCGGGCATATAGACGTAAACACCTTCTTGTAGAGCAAAGTTCTGCTCTCTGGCAACAAAACGAGCGATATCTTGCCAATTCTGATCAAAGGTAAAGGTCATATCGAAAAAGCGAGAACCCATTTCTTCTATATTTGCTCCTCTCATGGGAGGGGGGCAAAACATCGTGATGATATCGGTTATGAGCATTAAATCTCCGGGTGTAAAGCGACGATTAATACCACCTGCAGCGTTGGAGACCAACAAGCGAGGAATGCACATGCGAGCAAAGACTTGAATGGGGAAAATACAGGTGCCAATATCGTGCCCTTCGTAATAATGGAAGCGCCCTTGCATGGCTAAAACATCCTTGCCACCCAATTGACCAAAGACAAGACGTCCTTCATGCCCGGGAGCCGTAGTGGCGACGAATCCTGGTATTTCATGATAGGGAATTCTTATGGGGTTCTGGATGCGATTGGCCAAAGGTCCTAATCCGGAGCCCAAGACAATAGCGACTTCCGGAGTCCGGGGTAGCATGTTGAGTAAATACTCGGCCGTTTCAGAAATTTGTTTGAATCGAGAATCATCGTTCATGAAATACCCTCCTCATTATTCGTCTCGTAATAAAGCAGCACCAAACAAACCGGCATCGTTGCCTAAAGTAGCCGGTAGAATACTGGTTGGCGTTAACCACTTGTAGGCATAGACTTCACGCTGCAACACGGCTTCCAAATAGGGTATATACAGGTCACAACGTGCTCCTAGTCCACCTCCAATGGCTAATACTTCGGGCTGAAAGAGGTTCACTATGTTGACAACGCCCACTCCCAGCATGTGGTTATATGCCTCAATCATTTTATGAGCAGCTCGATCACCTGCATCGTAAGCGTCGAAAATCAAACGACAGTCGTGAAGTCGGCCGAAAGAGTCGGTCTTTTGCCACAGTGTGGAAGCAGGCTCATCCTGCAAGATTTCATAAGCGGTTTGCAAGAGACCGTGTGAAGAAGAATAAACTTCCCAGCACCCTTGCCGACCACAGCTACAGGTGCGACCACGAGCATCGATCACATGATGCCCTAATTCTCCACCACGACCATTGAAACCCGCTAGCATTTTACCGTCGATAATGACCCCGCCCCCTACCCCTGTTCCTAGGGTAATGATTGCTGCGTGTTTGCATCCTCTGGCTGCCCCCAATCGAAACTCGCCCAATGCGGTAGCATTGGCATCGTTGGCCAAAGAGACGGGTAGCTGTAAGCGTTCTTGTAAGGCGTTCGCCATAGGAACATGATGGAACTTGAGGTTGCTTGTGAAGAGAATGAAACCCTTTTCACTGTCGATGACACCGGGTGAGCCAATTCCAGCATAGAGAACCTCGCTCACTTCCACGTGGGCTTCGTTCAAGCATTCGTGTGCCAAGCGGCACATGTCGTCGGCAACCGCTTCGTAACCTTCCCACCATCGGGTAGCACACTCTTTTTGAGACAAGACTCCATGGTCTGGTTGGTTCAATTGGCGGATATCCAGTAGCATAACCCCGAGGTGTGTTCCCCCTAAATCAATTCCCAAACGATATGATTTTTCCATGTGATTCTCCTTATACTTTCGCGAAGATTTGGGTGGTATCGAGAAAGAAGGGGAAATACACGCCACACAAAGAGGATAAGGGAAGTACTTCTTCTTTGATCCGGATTCCCAACGTGTCTTTCATAAAGGCTTGCCGTGCTTGTATGCGGGACCAGGTTTTGGGGTATTGCAATGCGATTTGTTGACGCAAATGTTCTCCAGCCAATACCAGCCCATCTTCCATAATAGCTGTGTAGATAGGGGTTGAGTGTGAAGCGATGACGTCACTCTGCAAATACATGCCATCGGTTAGGAGGAGGTTGGAACCTTTGTAGACCGGGGAATTTGTCCATTCGTCAGCACCAATATTGTGACCAGGATTGAGCTGTAATCCAAAGCGATGCTTTCCGAGCCGTTCATGGATACTTTGGTAGAGGGTTCCTCCGCTGACGCCGATACCCACAGTTTCATACCAGGAAGCCATAGCAGACCAGTACGGCATGTAAAAATCCAGTAGAGATCCTCTGCGGTTTTTATGTAATGTTGTTTTGTTATAGGCGGCAATTCCTGCTCGAGAGACTAAAGCACCTCGCAACGCTCTGCAAAGACAAACCGGATCACCCAACTGCAATATTTGCTCATTAGGAGAGCGTAAGCCTATGCTCAC
>CALCNS010000354.1 GCA_937897315.1 uncultured Bacillota bacterium | reverse complement strand
AAGGAGGGTTATCCCATGGCAAAAGGAAAATTCATTGTCAAAACCACCCCCAGTGGAGCTTTTCGCTTCAATTTACTCGCCTCTAACGGTCAAGTCATTGCGTCCAGCGAGAATTACAAAACCAAAGTCAGTTGCATCAACGGTTTAGAAAGCGTAAAGAAAAATGCAGCAGTTGCCAAGACCGAAGATCATACTGTAGATCCGGTGGAAACTAAAACCCATCCGAAATTTGAAATGTACAAAGACAAAGCCGGTGAATTCCGTTTCCGCCTTAAAGCTCGTAATGGTGAAGTCATTGCCACCAGCGAAGGGTACAAAGCAAAAGTTAGCTGCATCAATGGTATTGAATCGGTCATCAATCATGCTCCGGAAGCAGAAGTGGTAGATCAAACACTCGAATAAGTTGTTTCTTTAGCATCCTTTTAGTTTATTTGGATGGCACTACTTGACATTGGCCAGCGGAATATGATATTGTAATTTCCGTTGATGCGCCCGTAGCTCAGCTGGATAGAGTGACAGACTTCGAATCTGGAGGTCGCAGGTTCGACTCCTGCCGGGCGCGCCATTTTTTTGCCCCCGTAGCTCAGTGGATAGAGCGAGGGCTTCCTAAGCCCTGCGTCGGAGGTTCGATTCCTTTCGGGGGCGCCATCCTCCAAGCGATTTCGCACAAGCAGCAAAGGTGGGACAGAGGGTGGAAGACGAACTGTATATGAAATTAGCACTTCAACAAGCCGCTCTGGCCGCGCGCATGGGCGAAGTTCCAATTGGTGCCATTATTGTTCAAGGAAATCGCATTGTCGGACGCGGATACAATCGACGTGAAACATGGCGCGATCCCACTGCTCATGCAGAGATGATTGCCATACGAGATGCTGCAGAAACGTTGGGTGGTTGGCGATTGCCGAACTGTACCATGTATGTTACATTAGAACCCTGTGCTATGTGTGCCGGAGCTATTGTTCAAGCACGCATCGATCGAGTTGTCTTCGGGGTACATGATCCCAAAACCGGTTGTGCCGGAACCTTATATAATATTCTTCAGGACTCCCGAATGAATCATCAGGTGGAAGTGGTCTCTGGCATCTTAGCCGAGGAATGCTCTTCCCTCCTGTCCGGTTTCTTCAAGGAGTTGCGTGAAAAGCGGAGAGATGGCAGAGTGGCCGATTGCGCTCGCCTCGAAAGCGAGTAGGCGTCTGAAGCGCCTCGCGAGTTCAAATCTCGCTCTCTCCGCCAAATACTCTTCAGGATTCTACTTGATTTTCACCCCTGCTTTTGGTATAATGCCTATGTTCTAGTTGAACTTCATATTTGGAGAGATGGCTGAGTCTGGTCGAAGGCGCACGACTGGAAATCGTGTAACGGGTTACACCGTTCAAGGGTTCGAATCCCTTTCTCTCCGCCAAACAAACGACCTGATGTATCAGGTCGTTTATTTACTTTTTTGGAGGTGTTCGTTAACAGATGAAACAGCCTGTTTATGTCGTTTCGTATGACCCTTCTTGGCCCGATGAGTTTGAAAAAATCCGCTCCTCTTTGGGTGACGAAATCATACAGTTAGCCATCGCCATTGAGCATGTGGGGAGCACTTCCGTACCCGGTTTAGCGGCTAAACCCATCATCGATATGGATGTTGTCATCCCAATCGGTCGATTTTATAAGGTCAAAGATTTACTGGAGAAACAAGGATACCAGCACGAAGGAGATAAGGGTATTTTGGGTCGAGAGGCGTTTCGTTATGAAGACAAGCCACATCTTATGCAACACCATTTATATGTAGTTGAGCAGGGGAACAACGAATTACATAGACATATTGTCTTTCGCAATTGGTTGCGAACCCACTGCGAATATCGCGATGCTTATGCTGCTGTCAAGCTAAAAATGGCTCAAATACATCGTAATGACCGAGATGCTTATATGCAAGGGAAAGCAGCCATTATCGAAGAAATTTATAAAAAGTGCGGTTTATAACGAGAACCGATGTTGACTGGAAATAATGTCAACATCGGTTCTTTAATTATTTGCTTATAAGGAACTCCAAAAGGAGCCCCTCGAATTCCTCTGCATGTGTTTCCATGGGACAATGACCGGCACCGGGTATGGCTGCTACTTGAATCTGTGGAAGCACTTTTGCAATCCTCTCCGTTTCATGGAAGGGTACCCAACTGTCTTCTTGTCCCCACAGGGCTAATACAGGAATGTTTTGAATCAAGTCTGTTTGGATGGGTTCGCTTTTGGCCGTCTTTATTAAGTCTATTAGGCTCCCCATGGTTCCCGGTAGTAGAAGCGGTATGGCATAGCCGCTTTGTTCCTCCTCACTGAGTGGTCTTCCATAGGCAGACGCCAGCAAATCTCCAATACGTTCCTCCGATAGCAAGACTCGCTCTAGAACAACACGAACACCACGGCTTAAGGGCGGATAACGCAACAACACACCGACAAAGGATGGATTGTTATCGAACAAAGCTCCATCTGCCAAGAGGAGTGAAGCGGTTTGCTGCGGCTGTGCCATGGCCATGGAAGTGACGGTTCCTCCCCCCATGGAATGACCTAGAAGATGCCAGGAACTCCCGGCGTTCTCTGCCCTCGTTTGATCCAATTCATCAAGCAATTCCCACAACCACTGACTGCGTTGTCTCTGGCTGTGGTCCATTCCTGTCACTCTGGTGCTGTAGCCAAACCCCGGTAAATCCACCGCAACCACAAAATATCCGGCTTTTGCTAATGATTCGGATGTGAATCGCCAGGTAAAGGTCGATCCTCCCAATCCGTGAACCATGAGAATTTGCCCTTTCTTTTCCCCTTGTGATGACCAGGTTCGATAGTGAAGATCCACACCATCGCTGGTTCGAAAGAAGTGACTGTTCTCAAAGGGTTGCTCCACCGGTATGGCTTTTCCTTGACGAACCGGTATTAGAAATGGGATGATTTGCAGCAATAATGTTAACAAAACCAGGCCAAGCCCTAACTGCTTCAGAAACTTTTTCATGGCTCTCCCCCATCTCACTCATGCTGCATCCTCATTCTATTTGGTTCAGGCAGAGTCCTTCATACGATTTCTTTTAAATTACTGCATCTTTCTTCTGTTTTGGCTGTAACCTTTTTGGACGAACAACACACTAAAGGAATGAAGGTTCTAACAAAGGAGTGATTTCGTTGAGTTTTTCCGTTTTAGGAACCGGAATGTACGTGCCGGCAAATGTGGTAACCAACCATGATTTAACCAAATTCTTAGATACCAATGACGAATGGATTCAGCAACGAGTAGGCGTGGTGACCCGTTATATTAGCGAAACCGAAACGGCAGCAGACATGGCATATGAAGCCGCCAAAGCGGCTATTGAGAATAGTGGAATTTCAGCCAATCAAATTGATCTCATTCTAGCAGCAAGTATTAGCGGAGAACGGGTATCACCGGCCATTGCTTGTGAAGTACAAGAACTTCTTGGGATCTCCTGTATAGCTTTCGACATTAACGCCGCCTGTTCCGCTTTCGTGTTCCTTTTAGAAACCGCAGCCGGTTTCTTTGCTCGTGGATACCGTAATATTTTGGTGATTGGGGCAGAACGGATGAGCCGTATTCTAGATTGGCAAGATCGAAATACCAGCGTCATTTTCGGTGATGGGGCGGGTGCGGCGGTCTTAACTGCCGGCAAGAACTACCTCGACTCTACCGTGACGGTGCGCGGTGGTCATGATGTCATCAATATCCCTAATTTTATGGGTAACTCTCCCTTTTTCAAAGGGGTTCCGGAAGCACCTTATGTGCAGATGAACGGTCAGGAAACCTTTAAGTTTGCTGTTAATGCCATATCACAAGACATCAAACACCTGTTACAAAAAAACAACCTAGAGATGGATCAAATCAAGTACATTGTTCCACACCAAGCCAATAAACGGATTATTGATATGGCATCGATGAAATTAAAAATTCCGGCAGAGAAGTTTTATGTAAATATTCAAAAATACGGAAACACCTCCGCTGCCAGTATACCCATTGCTCTAGACGAAATGAATCGTCAAGGGCTCTTACAACGAGGTGACTTGCTGCTCTTGACTGCATTTGGTGGTGGGTTAGCCCACGCCTCATGTTTGTTGCGTTGGTAATTCCCTGCAAAGCAGGTATTACATAAAAATTGAAATCACGAAGGAGATAAGAATCATGGTATTAGAAAAAGTAGCAAAAATTATCGCAGAGCGCATCGATTGCGATGCTTCTACCATTCAAAATGAAACGAAGTTCGAAGAGTTGGGTATAGACTCTTTAGAAGTCATCGAGTTACTCATGTCCATGGAAGAAGAATTTGGCACCGAAATCGAGTTAGAGGGAACCAAACTGACCACCGTTGCCGACTTAGTTCAACTCATTAAATCAAAACTCCAATAATGGGTAACCTAAAGATCAAATCCCCTTTGTGTTCCCTACTGGGTATTGAGTATCCCATATTTCAAGGGGGTATGGCATGGATTGCAGATGGAGCGTTAGCTGCTGCCGTATCGAACGGTGGCGGCTTGGGTATCATCGCAGCCATGAATGCGAACGCCGATTTTTTACGCGAACAAATTGCAGTGGCACGTGCTAAAACCAACAAGCCATTTGGGGTCAATATTATGCTCATGAGCCCATATGCTGACGAAGTGGCAGAAGTCGTTATTGAAGAGAAAATCCCCATTATTACCACCGGAGCCGGAATGCCTACCGCATATATGACTGCTTGGAAAGAAGCTGGAATTCATGTGTTCCCGGTAGTCGCCTCCGTGGATGCCGCACGAATCATGGAAAAATTGGGTGCAACCGCCATCATCGCCGAGGGCAGTGAATCGGGCGGACACATTGGAGAGTCTTCTACCATGACACTAGTTCCACAAGTAGTGGATGCCGTTAAAATTCCTGTTTTGGCAGCCGGTGGGATTGGCGATGGTCGTGGCTTCGCTGCTGCTCTCCTACTAGGCGCGGTCGGTGTACAAATGGGCACCCGTTTTCTACTGGCCGAAGAATGTCATGTCCACGAAAACTACAAAGAGATGGTTTTAAAGGCAAAAGACATTTCCACGGTAGCAACCGGTCGTCGCTTTGGCGGCAACACCTGTCGTTGCTTAAAAAACAACTTTAGCCGAAACTTCCTCAAAGCCGAATATGCACCCGATGCCACACCGGAGTCCATAGCCAGTTTGGGTTCGGGCGCGTTACGTAAGGCCGCTGTAGAGGGTGATACCAAAGATGGTTGCTTTATGGCCGGACAGATCTCCGGTTTACTAAACCGCAAACAACCGGCAGCCGAAATCATCCAAGAAGTGATTTCGCAAGCTGCTTCTCTTTTGAAAGGAGCTGCATTATGGGTCGAGTAGCATTTGTTTTCTCCGGACAGGGAGCCCAACAGGTGGGTATGGGACGTAGTTTCTATGAACAAGATCACGATGTGCGTACATTCTTTGATCAAGCCGAACAAGTTCGTCCCGGCACCTTATCTCTGATGTTTGAAGGCAGCAACGAGGAATTGAAAAAAACCGAGCATACACAACCTTGTTTGTATTTAACCGATTTAGCAGCTGCTATGGTGTTAGAGAAGGCTGGGATTACCCCCGATGGTGTAGCGGGTTTTTCTTTGGGTGAATTACCTGCCTTGGCATTTGCCGGTGCGTATGATGCCCTTACGGGTTTTCAGTTAACCACCTTAAGAGGTCGTTTCATGAGCGAAGTCAGCGAAAAGAGTCCCTCTACCATGATGGCTGTATTAAAGCTAGAAAATCAAGTTGTTGAAGAGCTTTGCCACACTGTAGGCAATGTCTATCCGGTCAACTACAATGCCAAAGGGCAGTTGGTCGTTGCCGGTGCCAAAGCCGATTTGGACCGCCTTATACCTTTGGTAAAGCAATCCGGTGGTGCCTGCATTCCTTTGGCGGTGAGCGGTGGCTTCCATTCTCCTTACATGGACGAGGCTGCAAAGCGATTTGCCGAAAAATCTGTGGGCTTTACCACGCAATGTCCTTCCAAACCCGTCTACGCCAACGTTGATGCCACTCCTTATGCGGACGCACCACTGGCTAAGTTGGTGCAGCAGATCAACCATCCGGTTCTATGGAAAAAGCTCATCGAAAACATGGTCGCCGATGGCTACGATACCTTTATAGAAGTGGGAATTGGCAATACATTACAGAAACTCATTGCCAAAATTGCTCCACAGGTGAAAACCTATGTAGTCAATACTATGGAAGACGTAGAAAAACTGACCCAGGAGGCACAGCATGTTGCTACAACATAAAACTGCGGTCATCACCGGAGGATCTCGGGGCATCGGAGCAGCCATTGCCAGAGAGTATGCCAAAGCGGGATGCCAATTGGCTCTGCTTTACCGAAGTGGAAGCGAACAAGCCGAAACATTGCGCAGCGAACTTGTAATCTACAATGTGCGAGTGGAATGTTATGTTTGTGATGTGTCAGATTACACCATGACTGCACAGACCTTTCAAAAAATCCTCAAGGACTTCGGTCAAATAGATATTTTAGTGAACAATGCTGGAATCACCCGCGATAAATTACTGCCCATGATGAAGGAAAGCGACTTTGACCAAGTACTCGATATTAACCTCAAAGGAGCTTTTAACACCATGAAGCAGGTCTATGGACCGTTTCTGAAGCAACGCTCCGGCAAGATTATCAATATTAGCTCCATCGCAGGACTTGTGGGGAATGTGGGTCAAGCCAATTATTCCGCTTCCAAGGCAGGGCTCATCGGTTTGACGAAAAGCATTGCCAAAGAGTTGGCCGCGAAAGGTGTCACCTGCAACGCCATAGCACCTGGGTTTATTGCGACAGAAATGACTGAGAATTTAGCAGACAGTAATCCTATAATCAACCACATTCCCATGAAACGTTTCGGCAGTCCGGAGGATGTTGCTCATCTTGCTTTGTTTCTAGCTTCATCCGCAGCCGATTATATTACCGGTGAAGTCATCCGCGTCGATGGCGGACTGGCCATGTAGGAGGGAACCATGAATCGTCGTGTTGTTGTTACCGGAATGGGTGCTCTGACTCCCATTGGGCATTCTGTTCCGGAATTTACCGAAAATCTCATGATGGGTATTCACGGCATTGCACCCATCACCCATTACGATACCACTGACAGCAAGTTTAAGCTGGCTGCTGAGATTAAAAACTTCGATCCCCTTAAGCGCATCGACAAAGCGGTTTTGCGGAAAACCGACTTGTTTGTACAATATGCTTTATATGCCGGCGAAGAAGCCATGGAAGATAGCAAATTGGTAGGGGCAATTGCACCGGATCGACTGGCTGTGTACTTTGGTTCCGGTATTGGGGGGTTTAACACTTTGTGTACCGAGCACAAACTCATGATCGATAGCGGAATGAAGAAAGTCTCTTCGATGTTGATTTCCAAAATGATTGCCAACATTGCGGCCGGTAACTTAGCGATTCGCTTTGGAGCCAAAGGGGCATGTATGGCGGTTTGTACCGCATGCGCTACCGGGACTTCTGCGATTGGCGAAGCATACCGTGCCATACTACATGGATATGCCGATGCCGCATTGTGCGGTGGTAGTGAAGCATCTATTCTCCCATTGGCCGTAGCCGGCTTTGGAAATGCTCAGGCCTTAACCACTTCCGAGAATCCCGGCGAAGCGTCCCTACCTTTCGATGCCCGTCGGGGTGGATTTGTCATTGCCGAAGGGGCCGGTGCTCTGGTCTTGGAAGAGCTGGAACATGCCAAAGCGCGCGGAGCGACCATCTATGCCGAAATGGTAGGTTACGGTTCCACTTGCGATGCCCACCATGTGACTGCACCCGACCCGGAAGCCGAAGCCAGCGCGAAAGCCATTGCCGATGCCTTTGCCGGTTTGAACGACTTCCCTACTTCCGAGCTTTATTTCAATGCCCATGGGACCGGAACCCCATTGAACGATGTAACCGAAACAACCGCTCTCAAGAGAGCATTGGGAGAAGATGCGGCAAAGCAGTTGCATATCTCTTCGAGTAAGAGTATGACCGAGCATATGCTGGGAGCTGCTGGGGCAGTGGAAGCCATCGCTGCCATTCAGGCCATCCGGCTGCAAACAGTACCTCCGACCATTTGGTTGCATCAGCAGGACCCCGCTTGTGATTTAAACTACACCCCGTTAAACGCCGTACAAACCACTTTGCAGGGTGCAGTGAGCAATTCCCTTGGCTTTGGTGGGCATAACGCTTGTATTGCCTTTCGCCGCTGGAACGGTTAACTATGGCACAAATATTTGATCCCAAAAGCCTTCTGCCACATCGAGCTCCCATGTTATTACTCGATTCGGTATCGTTAGAAAAGGATGTCGCGACCGGGCAAAAGACCATACGTCCCGAAGAGTTCTTTTTGCAAGGACACTTTCCCGGTCATCCGGTCGTTCCCGGCGTCATCCTCTGCGAGATCTTAGCTCAGACCGCTTGTGTTCTATTCCCCACCAGCAATGAAAAGCAAGTTCCCATGCTTACCGGTCTCAATGATGTGCGATTTCGCCACCCGGTGTTTCCGGGAGACTGCTTAGAAACAGAAGTTCGAATCGTAAAGCAGAAAGGTCCATTCGCATGGGCCGAGGGTCAAGCCCGTGTCAATGGAAAAGTCTGCTTGGACGCAAAATTCTCATTTGCTATAGTCGAGAAACCATAGATTTACCACTTAGGGGACAGTCCCCTAACCTGTAAATTTTTACAATCAAGGGGACAGTCCCCTTGGTTGTAAAAAGCCAGCCCGCTACGTGAGCGGGCTGGCTTTTTTAGCCATTGTTATGCTTTATGTCGGTTGACCTCTGCACGATTTCTCCACCATATGAAGAAGAGTAAACCCAGTGAGAAGATTACATACGAACCCACCCCGGAAGTCCAAATATATTGGCGTTTACGTAACCGCTTGGCGATTTTTTCAAATTCCTCTTGCACTTCCTCCGTAGTCAGCTCTTCCGGATTCGTCGTTTGAATATCGGCAATTTTATAATTCTTGTAGGACTTACGGCAGGAGCTACACTTATTGAGATGTGTTTCAATGGCCTTGACGCTGGCTTCACTGGC